>JAGLQN010000001.1 GCA_023136835.1 Candidatus Omnitrophota bacterium
GATATAAAAGCGTAACGGTGTCGAAGATAAAAAAGAGTTAGGTTTGGATTATTCACTTTTCATATTGTTTCTTAACTTTATGAAAATCTTGTACCTTTATTTTTGCACTGGAGTACCAGGTGTGGAAGACGACTCCTTCAATTGGATAACCTGGAAACATGATGCTTTCACGTTCCGGTGTCAAGAATTCTTTCAGTTCATCGTATGACCTCGGACAATTTAATTGAGAAATATACCGGGGTGTGAATGGAATCCATATCCTTTCTTCAAGTTCATACCTATTTTTGTTGATCTTAGGGCCTATCGCTTCACCATATTTAACTCCATACAAGCCGTGATCCGGCACATTGACAATGAAGTTTTCAACAGCTTCGATGAGGTATTTATCCCCTTTGTTTTCGGGATCGACTGGTATGTTGATCGGTTGAATATCCAATTTCTTTTCTTCTCTGTTCGGGTTCTTGCGTTTATGAATGGTGTGAGAACCGTCCTGATGAAAAACTACCATTACATTTGTTCCATCAAGCTTTTCAGTTGCTACTCCCTCTCCTTCTAATACCCATTCACATCCAGGCATTACTTCGGAGGTGACCTTGAATTCTTCGTTTCTGATAAATAAAGTGTTTATTTTATTCATTTGTATCATCCAATTTTTGTGTGTCTCATTACTTCCAGACTATAAAAGGTATACGGTCTAAGAGGTTAGTTAAGATTATTCCCTCAAAAATCCGAATTTGAAAACACCTTCTCGCATTCTGTCCTCAAAAGCTTTATAGAGCCTGCTGAACTCCTTCAAGTCATCAGGCATGTACTCTTTCAGGATGATCTTGATCTGGTACCACCCGGCATCCCAACATTGAAGATTGTACTTAGGATGTAACCTGTTCAGCTCTTTTCTGTATTCGAATGACTTCTCGACCAGTTCAGTAGCCTTATCAAGCAGTTCCTGGGCGTCAGGAGACAATTCAATAGATTGCATCTCTTCATGTATGAAACGCTCTGTATCATTCTCGATGTCACGTTGAAGGGCATCGAAGTGATACTTCTCTCCTAATTCAAGCATTTTTTGACGTGAGAGCCAGAAAAACTCGTTTTTAATGTCCCACGATTTATCTTTCAACTGAATATCTCGAAGGGATGACTGCTGTGACTTAGGATTAAATAACGAATAAACTATAGCATCATTGTTCCACTGTTCGTAATCTGGATGAGAAACATCGGGTGCAGAATATTCATCTACATGATTTATCCAATCGTTGCTTATGGTTTTTCTTGCAGTGAATAATGAAACACACTTTTTGTAATTGGAAGAAAGGATTGGTAAACCATTTGCTCCAGAAAACACGCTTGAATATAAGCCGACAAATTGTGGATTATAATAAATGTTATTAGCGTTGTTATGGAAATAACCAATCGAACCTTTAATATCGCTTCCTCGTAAATTCCCATCCAGATTTGGATTTAAAGCACTCTTCATCTGGATGCAATTTTTATGTGATTTTATTCTTTTAGTTTCTTCTCTGACCCAATCGCTTGCTTTTATCGAAGCATCAAGATTATAAATTATTTTTGTCCCAATCGACTCAATTTCGTTTCTTCTTATATCTTTTAAATCCACGACAAATTCATTTTTATTTTCACTTTCACCATTTTTCCACATTGTAAACGACACGCCCCACTCTTTAGACACATCTGAAAAATGGCTTGCCTGAAACAACATTCCAGACTTGTACTCAAATTCATTTAAGAACTTATTTCTGAAATTTCCGAATGCAGGACCAGATAAGAAGAGCTCTGGTGCGAAAGTTGCAATTACAACATTGTCCAAATTGTATTTTTCCCTACACAGAATTATTCTGTATAAAAACTGTGCATAAAGCTGTTGTGACGCCGCACCGATGCCGTCAGCTTTCATCAATTCGTTAATTGATGAATCTGCAATTCCTGATTTATGATCTCCGATGGAGGTTTTCATATTTTTAGCAGTTCCGTATGGTGGATTTATAAAAAATACGATTTTTTTGTTCTCTTCCAAGGATTTGAGAAGCAATTCAGGCAGTAAAATGTCTTCGTCTTTTCTTAAATTTCTGAAAAACTTTCCTAATGCTTGATTGCCTTGTTTTTTACCTTTTAATCTATCTAAGGTAGCTTTGTCCAAATCCAGAAAATCATATTTGAAATGTTCTGCTTTTGGATTGATATCATTACCATCCATAATATCAAGCTCTTCTTGTAACAATGTTGAACAGTAAAGTTCTTTGAATTCGTAGTCTCTCGTTAGATTTCCGGTGCCTGAACAACAGTCCCACACCACGTATTCGTCTCTCCAATCTTCACCGAGTTCGGATTCTATTATCCTGTGTGCTTCATTGACCCAAGCTGTAGGGGTGAAGAAAGCTCCTTCACGTCTACGGTTCTCGTCTTCTATCAGTCTGTCACATATCTTGACCAGATTATCTTTTTCTTTTAAGGTAAACTGATCTTGGTAGTGGTTAAAGAAGGACTTGAATCGCTTAACGTTGACTTTGACTTTTTCAATGCCGTTGACACTTGTATAATAGAGAGATTTGTCTTCTCGGAGGAAATTATTTTCACTGTCTGTGTCCAATAAGATGTTCATGAAGAGACTGACTTCTTGATGTGTGATCAGACCTTTTTCTTTCAGGACATTTTCTTTAAATTCCTTGAAAACAGAATCGATATTGTCAATTGATATTGGCATCTTGTTAAGGTTTCCCTCATCGAACTTAAACATTTTCAATATGATATCCGAGAACTTGAATGATCTGTTGATCTTGAAATGATATGGAATGATTTCTTCATCATCTCTGAGCTTCTTGAATAACTCAGGATTTTTGACTGCAGCAGAACTCGGGGCGAAACTCCAGTTTATAGAGTTATCGGTGAGATACTTTTCAAGCACATCCGTTCCGATACAAAAACCTGCGTTCTGATCCCCTACAAATATAACACGAGGCGTGTGGTGATCATTCTCAATTTCTTTGCAATTTTTCAGGTAATAGAGGGATTGTATAAGACCTGATATGACATCATCGTAAGAGTTCTCAAAATCATAGCCGTGCTTAAATTCGAGCAGTGCTACGAGCTTCCTGGCGAGGTCTTTTACGGTTTCTTCGCTGTATTCATAATCCTCTGGATAAGGAGAAATCAGGATGCCATCTGTTTTGCAATAAGACTTTATCTGGGCCTCTGGGAGTGCAATTCTGAATAGACTTCGATAAGTATTTTCTACATCTTTTTCTTTCAGTGCACTTTTAATTTCATCATAGAACCGTTTATCTGCCTTTGTTAAGGTCTTCAAGTTGTTTGAACTCATTGCGTATCACCGATAGTTACATAGTTCTAATGATATAAAAAAGTAACGGTATAAGAGATAAAAAAAAAGATTTAATCTTCTAATTCAACAAATCCGTGTAGAGATTTTTATTCTTCATCGTGGATGTTACCGACGATTTCGTAGGATTCGCCGGGTCTTGCCAGGTGCATGAATGATATCTCTATGCCACAAAGACCCGAAGTGTAAAAGGTTCCGAGCTTGAATTGAACTGTTCTGATGTCTGGATGATATTTGCCGTCTTCCCACACCTTGTTGGGTATGTGTTTGCCAACATCGTCTGAGTGGCGGAACATCTGCAACCGGTCACCATGGTAAATTTTTACCCCGTTCTCATCTTTGACACCGATGTATTGCCCTACCGTTTCTGGCCGCACTCTTGATGCGAAAGGTGAATCAAATTCACTTGTAATGTATACTCCGGGTTCGACGGTCTTGGGAAACTTTTCGGGCAATACTGAAAGGTATCCGTATACCCATTCGTCGCTGAATGTTTTTCCTCTAAATTCAATTTCTATCATAACAATAATCCTCTGCGTGGTGTTTCGAGTTTTGTGGGCTTAATCTCTCCGTCTTTGAAAGATTGATATGATTCGGGGTCTGGAAATAGTTTGAGTACAACTTTGCATAACTCGTCTACCAGCTTTACTCCAAGGGCTTCGATAACGTGTTTCGGTTTACCCCGGAATTCAGGAGTGTGCGAGAAGCCGATTGCTTCATCAAGATGACTTGTGACCTTTAATGATTCTTTTCGCAAGAGCGTGTGTATCCTCATGTCCTCATCCGGCTCGTATGGGGTGCCCTTTACCAACGAACATGCTAAGTCTATCATTTCCTCGTGCACATCCGATTTCTCGTAGTCTCTAAAGTATATGATGGTATCAAGGTATTGTACAGCCAGGGGTTTCATTTTGTCCCTGATTTCATCACGGAAATTCTCGCTTTTCATTTGCATCACCATATAGTTTATAGAGTGGATAGTATAAAAGCATAACGGTCTTACAGGTTATTTAGCTTTAAGCGGTATTTTATCTTTGTGGATTTTAAGGAATTTCTCACACGATCCACACCTTGTTGTCCACGACAGTATGTAAACGTGGCAAGACGGGCACCTGTGGTAAGTTTTTACAAAAGTGTAAATCAGCATAGCCACAAAAACCAAAAAGGCAACATATAAGAACATTACACTATCTGAGAGTATAGAACCACTCAAAACAACAAGTGTGGGCGTTAGAATGACTATCCAGAACCAAACCTTGCGATCTAAATTAAATATCATGGGCTCTCAGCTCGAATATACAATGTTGTTAGTTTTGTGATATTTGGTCATATCTTCGCATTTTTCACATCTTCTGGCCCATGAAAAGACTACTTTACGACATTCGTGGCATCTATGCATGGAATAGTAGAGATATACCGCAAGTATCACTGGAACTGGACACAATAATTCTATCCGGTTGAATACCACAAATCCCACTAAGAAGGCCATTATTGGTATTGCAATTATTATCCAGTATCCTATTTTTCTGTCTATGTTTTTAATCATTGTATCATCTCTTCTTTGAGAATTGAGTTACCCTTCCTGGGTTTTTGAATCTTCCCATTTTAAGTTTATATTCAGTAAGGTCAAATGGAGCACCATCAGCAGGTGCCGGGTGTTGAGCCATGAAAATCTTTGCTTGACTGATTGCTTTGCCTTTTAAAGGGGATTCACCGATAATCGATATAAAACCAGAATCTTCATTTATACGCTCCACATACCAAGTCCCATTAAGCTTTGTTATAGATATGGTTACATTAAGTTTGAAGGAAGTATAGACCAGAAGCGATTCTGTGTTAGTTGTGAGCCTCCAGTCAGGAATATTCGGTACAACTCTATTCGTCATGAGCATCACTCTCGAAATCACCGCAACCGACCATTACACCTTTATAAATGGTATATCTGCTTTTTTTACATTCAGGCGTATCTTTCTTTGAGCACCTAACACATATGGGTTTGCGGCTTTCTACAAATTCGTAATTCCCTTCATCCTGGAAAGCGACTTCGTGTTCTATATTCTCAAGGTAAAACCACATTCCTTTTCTGGTTATATGATTGCCCGATAATCTCTTGACACATTTCTCAAGTTCATCTTTCAGGTCTTCACGTAAAAGTTCTTCGCTTTCCTCACCACAGTCACGTATTTCTGCGGTTATAAGAATTTCAATTTTTTCTCCAGTCATTTCGAATACCTTCTCCCAGATTTAAGCTGCCTTCACAGAAGGGACAAACGTCAGGAACTACTTTGCAATCAACATAGAAATGACCACCGCATTCACTACAGTTCACTTCGTCCACAACCGTCCTGATCGGCATGAAGCTGTTCTCATTTTGTAAGATAAATTTAATTTCACTCATATTACTACCTCTCAATCACATTCTCGCAGGTTGCACACCGCTGTAGCATCCCTCCAAGGGCTCCACATGCAGTGACTTCTCGTGCTTCCATACTCGTGAAAGATGCGCCTATCAGCGTGCATTTATGTGTATTCACAAGTGGAGAATCTGAACTTATAGGTTCTCGACAGTGTGGGCAACAATGTGGAGAATCACCGTTTTCAATGTAAAACGATTTGTTGCATTCTCGGCACTTTATCTTCTTCAAGCTACTTTTTGGTTCCATATTGTTTTTAACTCCTTGTTTTTAGTTGGATTTACTCTTTTACTGATACTGGTTGATAAGTAAGAGTTCCGTTCTCGCTCGTTGTGAGTTGAAGATGTGTTATACCACGTTTTTCGAGAGTTTCTGCGGCTTCTCTCGGCACATTCACGCTGAATTCTCCTGTACTTTTGACTTTTCTTAGTTTAACAATCATTTGTATTACCACATAGATTATATAGAACTCATAGTATAAGTAAGTTGTGTAGAATCTATAGAATTTAATGTATAGAAGTGCTTATTTATGGTTTCCATCCACACTTCTAATGGTCGGTTTCCGTTACTGAATCCAGGTCTCTGAAATCTTTTGTTTTGAGTTTGAAACGGACCGGGTATCCTTTTCTGGTAAGAAGGAGCGGTGACGAGGTTGCCACGACGCCCTCCATGACGTGTGATTTGTTGGCTACGATGCTGTCAGGCTGAGATTTGACGTAATCAACTATGTCATCAGTGTTCATATTCTTGTTGATTATAGGAACGCTCTGGAGATTGAGTTTCCTGGAAATGTCTGCAACACTGTTGTACTCTAAGAACCAGTTGTCGATAACGATATCGAAGACAATGAACTCGGGTGAATCCCTGTAGTTGTGGCCGTGATGAATATCGCCGCCAAAGCCTTCACCAAATATCATGACGTGCCGTGGGCAATTACCAGTTGAGAAGGAACCATTTGTAAAGGCTCTCAGGAGGGCATCTTCGGTGAGATGGGTCTTTATGTCGGCTAAGAGGTCTTCGTTGATATTTGGGGTATCTGTGTCGTTTCTGCTACCTATCCAGACGTGGGGAGGCTCTAAGTTGCCAGGGATGAAATCAATATAAATCCTTGTATTTTCCCCGTGTATCTTCTCACTGACATTCCAAAACTTTATTGTTTTGAATGCTTCCTCAGAAAGTATTCCTTCGTGGATTATTCCTTTTCGTTTCACTGTTATGAATTTATCTCTCATGAAAAGAGTATTGATCTTTGGATATCTCATCGGAAATTTATAGATTAATGGATGTATTTCTGCCATTTTGTTTTATCTCCTTCGGTTATATGCTATGCCCATAGGTAACGGTTCCATTGTTTTCTCGTCCCAGTATGTGCAGGCTTTCTCAGTGCCATCTACATTGTAAACAGCGACATTATAAAATCCTCTCAAGCCATCCCAGTTATGAGAACCCTTCTTTTCTATTCTCAGGAACTTTATGTTCGGATCTGCAATCCACGGTAGGGTATGTCCCAACATGAATTTCTGATATAACTTATCTTTAATAAGGGAAGCGAGAGGGGGATACACAACATTAGAATGTTCTTGATTCCATTGTTCTTTTACGGCAAGGGCAAGTTGAAAATTCTCAGGGTTTTCCATGGCGAGTCTTATGAATTTGAAGCAGTGAATGTCATTGCTGTTGTTCTCTGCTTTTTCTATCAATGACTGAAATCTTTCTTTTAAGGTCACCATATTGTATCACCGTTATGTAGATGTTTCTAATGATATAAAAGAGTAACGATGTGGAAGATATGCAGCTCTGAATCTCTCATAGTGGTTTAATTCCTTGTAGGTTTCCGAATTTATCCATGAGTTCTAATTCGATTCGTATAATTTCCCGTAAATCCTCAAGTTGTTCCCTGGTCAGGGCGATATCTACGTAGCGACCATTTTTATCAAGTGTACATATCATAGCCACATAATCATCGCTTATTTGCTTCCGGGTCAGGCCATTATTGCCAGTAGAGACTCTTCCTATGGCGGTCTGAACTACATGGGATTTTGTACAGTTCAGGAGCTTATCAATTGCATCTTTGATAGACTTTTCTCCACGCTTCATAAGCGTATCATAAGCCGTTCGTCTTATTCTAACGGATATTTCCTTTTCTGTCATTACAATGTCCTGTGGTAAAATACCACACTTAATAATAAGCACAGTAGTATAAATAAGTAACGAATTGGAAGGATGAGAGAAATAAAAAAGAAAAAAGGAAAGGAGGAGGGATGAGATCAATTCTTTGTTGCCCGGTAATAGTAAGAATATCCCTCTGCGGTTAGCTTTACTGACGCATCTTTCCCTGAGCCAGACTGAACGAGTAGTCCTTTCTTGCTGAGGGAGGATATCACACCTGATATCTGTGAGATTGTTGTTTGCTCGCATGTGTCAACGATTACTTCTGACCACACCGGGGCGTTGGTACTGTCACCAAAGAAATCGCTCTTTGCAATTCCGTTCAGGATCACATCTGCTTCGAGGGGTGTGATTACAGGTTCATTTAGTTCAAAGTCCTTTGATTCTGGATCGTCCACTTTACCGTGGATGCATTCGTAGCACACTTCTCCGTTGTAGGTATCTGAATGGGTAGAATCATAGCCGAGATAGTCCACTTCATTTCCGCATAAAATACAATTTTTAGTCATATTGAATCACCAATAACTACATTGTTTTAACTATATATAAACGTAACGGTCTAAGAGATGGGGATGAAGTTTTTATACTTTAAGTGTAATTGTAAGATCATGGAAAAGAGCGAAGACGAGAAGGATGCTGAGCTAATAGAGGAAGTGCTTAACGAAATGTACGATGTACTTATAGAACTGGGTTAGTGGTATCTGCAGCCCTTACAGTTGTCGTATGAAGTTCTTTCGAAGATTACCATTCCATTAATGCTGCATGTTCTAAGCGGATATGAAACTTGTACTGTTCTACTACACATCCATTTCTTCCAGTCGAAAAGGGCATCAAGCTTTCTATCGAGGACTGGAAAGAGAGATTCGTCACATTTGACTGATGAACACTGATCTCCTTTGCATCCCTGGCATTCCGGGAATCTTGTCTTCTCTGCGAACAATGTTATTCTCCTGTATTTGTATTTAACGCTTTAACAGTAAGTTCATTGTTGGGCATTATCTTAACGATGACTCTTCTTTCCTTTACAGGTTCATATTGAACGATTTTATTGGATTGATCTTCAATAGTTTCGCTGTATAAGGTGGATATGAAGGTGTTATATATGCATGTATCAGCTTCGTTTACGAAATTCCGGCAGTCTGAATTGCATCCTGGGCAGGTTTTTCCTGCTCTTATGTCGGCAACGGTTGTCATAATAGATTTTCTCCTGTGGTTATTACCAATTTTCTGCTTTCGGGGTTGAACTTTGTACTAAGTTCCATAGGGATAAAATTCATAGCGTCTAAATTAGGGTGATGAGAAGCATATTTGGTATAGCAATAATCAGGACTTACCACTGTTTTAATGGCAATATTATTAAAGAGCTTGAAATCACGATTTAGCCCTGGGGAATTATGGCCCATAAAGGACATTCCAGTAAAGAAGGGTTTGTGACGGTATGTTTTATTGAACCTCGGCGATATGCTGTAATGATCTGGTAGTATACAAACAACCACTGTGATGTCTTCTCTATCGTTTTCTTTTAAACCTTCTAAGATACCCACACACAAATCTAAATTAGAATCAGGAATGAAGATATAATCAGGGTTAAACTCTCGTATAGGCTTTTCTAATGTTAATTTGTGAGCAAGGTGTTTTTTGAGCATACCGGTAGATACATTAAGCATATTTCCGTTATTCCTGATAATGCCCTCAGCGATCTCATAACATTCAGGATAGTTTCTACCCACACGACTAACGCTATTCGCAATTTTCTTGGCTTTATCATAGATTTTACTTGGGGTTTCTGTTGGCATGAAAATGTGTGTATCTGGGTCCAGTTTTGCCAGTTCAATCCCTTCATGTCCCATTGATACAATCCCTAACAGCTTATTAGGATTCACATTATCAATAATCCATTGTGATTCTAATGCCATGCGAGAGGGTACAAGCTCATGGAAGAAGGTGTTATCATCAAACGAAGGTGTGGGCAATATTGAATTCATGCTTTTTTCTCCTGGCCTTTAAATCTGAAAAACGATAATACCGGTTTCTGTTTGTTCTGATGTCGCTCGATTATGGCCTGGGTCTCATCAGAAATCTTGAGATCAGGATTCATAAATTTAGCAATTCTCGGGTCGAGTGTACTTGTATCGAGTATTGCAGCTATCTCATGTTCATTCAAGTCGAGAAGGAGTTTAAGTTCAAGCATGTGAACAGGACTGTCTATACACAATTTTTGAATAAGTGGAAACGTGCTACTCATCATACTGTGAGCACTCATATTGAACATTTTACCAAGTTTTTGAGCGAGAGCGCCTTTTGCCCAGATAGTCCTTCTCTGGTATTTGGTTTCCTTCATCTTCTTAAACCATGAAGGGTTTCTGACTTTGATGTAGCCTTTATCGTTGACTTTACGCTTTCTGCAAAGTGCCACACCCATGATCATATGTCTGTATGCCAGCTTCCAGTATTGATAATCACCCGTCATTCTTGCTTCTTGAAGATATAGGTCTGCTATGGACAATTGTTCATAAGCTTTGACCACTTCAATCCCTCTGTAGAATAAAGTGACATTTTCGGAAATCCACATCATGGTGTCATCAGGTTTCATCTCATTATTTTCGGAAATTCTGCGAAGCCTGTACATATCAGTGCATGTAAAGACTTCTCTTACAAAATCAAACGGACTTAATTTCAAATCTGATTTTTGAGATGTGGGTAAATTAGAAACGATAAGCACCTCTATGCTATTGATAGATGCTCTGAGATCACCTTTTACAATACACGTGTTGACATGTTCGATTGGGAAAGTTTGATTTTCTTTTTTAAGAATTTGTAGTAAGACTTTTCTTATTGTTCCTTCAGTCATCTTTCGCCACTTGACAATGACACACATATCTTTGATTTTTGGATGAACTTTATACTCATCGTTGCACGTCATCACGATTGGATGTTTGGTGAAATTTAGAATCTTTATGATAGCATCCGGGGCATTAGCAGATACTTTTCCTTCTGCGTCATAAAGTGAATCTACTTCATCGAGTAGGACGAGTTTTCTAAAAATCCCAGCCTTAAGTGTCCTCGTAAGTACAAGCGGTCCGACTTCTTCCATTAAAGCGTCATAAGTTCGGATATCAGAAGCATTAAACTCGGTTATCGGCCAATGGTAATCTTCTGCCATTGCATGTGCAGCGGAGGTCTTGCCTATTCCTGGGGGACCAACCAACAATATTGCTGGAAAATGCGGCTTTCCTCCACCTTTAAAAGAGTCTGCCCATTCACGAATAATACCGATGTTTTTTGGGGAACCAAGGATTTCCTTAAGTTTACCAGGTCTATATTTCTCAGTTAAAAGCTGTGTGTTTGACATCTACACTTAGATAAGAAGGTATTGCTTATAAGCTTATCGTTTTATCCGTTACTCTTTTAAGTAAAAAAATAAGGAGGTTTTATTCATCTGTGGTTTTCTACCCTTTCCCTAATTTCATCCAATGTGCATTCCTTAAGAACCACACCGTCTCTGAAAACCTCTGTCAATCCATCGAACCTGCCCTTTTTGGATATCTTGTTTATTGCTGTGACAGGATTTTTAAAGACAGGGTAATCAATGGAACCGACAGTGATGTTAGAACATTTGAATGCGAATTGATTGGTGTCTCTATTTAGCTTTTGAAGCAAAGCTCCTCCTGAGCCGAACGCTATGTTATCTGCAGACCAACCAGCAGTCCTCATCGCATTTAGAATCATTTTCATCATGGCGTGATCAATACCATCCCCTTGAATCAAACGGACGTGTGGATCGAGTACCTTGTATCTTTTTGCGTTGAGAGAATAACCGAACCTTTCACCAAGTATTCTGAGACATTCTAAGACGACCTCTACCGGGTCACCTGAATCTGGCCTGATTACCAAAGTACCATCTCTTTCCATAACTTGTGATTTTAGTTTTGTTCCCCAGAGATCGTTACATGCACTGAATATGTCGAAAGAGTCGCTTACACAAGCTACAATTCCAGTAGGAAACTTTTTCAGTACATTTTCAAATGCGTGTACTTCGTTTTCTTCTCCCCAGGAGGTAATAGTTGAATGTTCAGTCGCTGGAATTGAAAAGCCTGCGCAATCACAATTGTAGTAATCTCTTAACATTATCAATGCGCTCATTGTATCTGAACCGAGGAAGCTAATCAAATGTGCAGCTCCACCTATGGAAGATGTCTCTGGTGATGATACTCCTCTGAATCCAAAATCATGCAATTTGAATGAAACATCTGCTGGTGTTCCTGTTGCTTCAAGGTGATTAAGCAGTGTTTTCTTCATGAAATGACTTTGTGTTGCCACTGTGATAGGATACCACAATTCTGACAGCAGTGTTTCAAGATGATTCGTGAGCCAAGGTAATTCAGGGTCCGTGTTCTCAACGGTCATTAAAGGCGTGAGTACATCGCTTATTGTGCCTTCTGGAAGTGCACAGATTGAAACAGGCAGTCTCCCACCGTGAACGTCAACTATCCTTTGCCATCCGTCATGATTGAATACTTCTTGTCCGAAATGCATTTCGCATAATTGTGATGCTTCTTCAATGTCTTCCTGGGTCACCACTTTGCCTTCAAAGTATTCTTTGAGATAGTATTGTAAGCCAAAGAATAAAGTCTTTTCAAATTCTCCGCCCCTTGATTCTAAGTAAGAATATATGTGCTGTGCTCCCGGAGGATATTGTTTCCAATGCGTTATTTTGTAGCTGTCTGTTGATAATATTAAATTCATTTAGTTATCTCCGTGAAGTGTCAGAACCAGGCTCGTCAGGTTCTTTTTCATCCTTTACCGGTTGACGTATCCTATCGAAATCCCTGCAATATCTTGTATACTGACCACAGAATTTATTGTAGTGTGGATAGGGAATGAAAATGCCTACATCTTCGTTAGGGCTGTGATCGTGTCCATCACATACCAGATACTTGTATGGACAGCTATCCGGGCATCTATGACTGATGACAGGAGTTTTCCAGCTTCCAGTTTCACTTGGAACTGGGGAATAGAATTCACCATACTGTCTGCATTCTCCGCCCTGAGCTCTGCACACTACCTTCTCGCCATTTATCATTATGTGGTTTGGTCTTTTGTAGCTGTCAGGGTTAGTCATCATCCCGACTTTAGGTCCACCGTAGAGCACCATGAGCTCCACTGCACGGGCATCTTCACAATCTCTGTCAAAGAGGCGTGGATCATCTTTGGAAATGGGATATCCGAACACATCGACATTTTGATCTCCTTGATTTGTTTTTACAACCTTGCGATTTCCGAACATTCCGGTTTTTGTTTCTTCTGCCATGTTATTCACTTTCGTTAAGATAATACCAATATCCCTCAGCAGTAAGCTGAACCACTTCATACTTTGCATCGGTTATCGGAATGATAAGCCCCTTTGCTATGAGAGAGGTTATCACATCTGGAATTGTTTCCGGGGTAATTTTCTTACAATTTTCGCTCAATGCACTTACTGGCACAGGAATATTGCGAATGTTACTATACATAGAAATATCAAATTCTTTGTTGTTCCCAATTCCATTCATAATCAAGTCGTGTTCCGCTTCGTTTACGTGTGGAATCACAAGTTCAAAGTTTGTTGAGTTTGAATCTTCAACATCATTTTCTATACAAGTGAGGCACAGTTCACCTCTCAATGTCCGTGAATAAACACTATGAAGGTATGGATATCTCATTGATTTGCCACACGAAATACAGTGAATAAACAGTTTCTCCATGTTATTCATCCCTGTGAGTGAGATAATAGGTATATCCCTCAGCGGTGAGCTGGATTGTGGAATCTGCTCCGGAGCCGTCGTGTGAAATAAGCTCTTTCTTTACGAGTGATTCAAGCACACCCGGAAGCTGTGCTGGGGTCGTCATTTTACATTCTTCAATCAACGTATCTGACCAGATTATACCGTTGATATGATCAGCGAAAAATTCAGAATTCACAATTCCGTTCATGATTACGTCGTGTTCGAGGTCTGTAACTTCTGGAATTATCATGTGGAATGACTTGTGGTCATTATCCTGTCCAGCATTCTTTTTAAGGCAGACATAGCAGACTTCTTGATTGAAGGTGCCTGATCTTACAGCATTGGTTCCGAAAGGATTCAGTTTTCTTCCGCAGATTCTACAGTATATTTCAAGCTTAAGTATTTCAAGGGGTTTATGCATCATTCGTATCACCTAAAAGCTATACGGCCTAATACTATTTAAGGTTTTCGGGAAGTTGTTTTATTTCATGTTGAGAGTTTTGTCTGATTTTTTCGCTTCCGTTCATAAAACCATCCACCTTTTATCTCCTCTTCATCATATTCTATAATACTTTTCTCAACTTCAGGATAAAGTTCGTCAATCTCAACTTGAATCTCTATGGTTTTAGAGATTGTAGTGACGATCTTAGAAAAATGTTCTATGTCCTCAAGATTAAGCTTACGGCCCTTATGGGACTTTAACCATTTATCGAGCACTTGATAGCCACCAATCTCGTATTCCCACACCTTATCTTCTATTCCATTAAAACATTGGGTCTCATTGATGTAGACATCACTACCACGGTGTGTGACTTTTTCTATTATGTTGCTGCCGGGTATGTCAAAGGTAGATACAGTTTTATTGAGTTCACTGGATTTCATGAGATGTAGATTGGTGATTTGTTTTCCTAATGAACTCATTTTTAGAAATATTTCTTGAGATGTTGTGAAAGGTATCCGAGAATAATCTGCTTTTATGAACTCAGAAAACTTGCTACGATACGTTTCCGAATAAAGAACACCGTAGATATAATGTAAGATGTTTTCAGGTGTTGTGGGCACTTCATAGTATGTGTTTATAAATTGCATGACTTCCTTTTTAATATTTGACTTTTTGTCTTTGTTATAAAGATACAATGGACAAAGATAAGATGCACTTGCAGAAAAATCAAGATCAACTATTTTATCACACACGAAAGGATGTGGCATTACTCCTTTCTTACTCAATCTATTTGTAACTAACGCAACATTTTCCCTTAACATATGTTTCATTACGTTATATCGAGGTCTATCAACGATATCTTTTGAGTAAAAGATATTTCTATCATCAAACGGTCTAAACGAATAATCAATATAATAATTACCTATATTTTCGTTGTCAGATACTTTTTTTCTAAACTCACTTATTTCTTCTTTTAAGCGGGTATTTCCCAAATTTAAATCTTCTACAACAATCTCGTTTGGTACTGCTAAATTTCTAAATTTGTCTATTTTATTTTCTAATATATGTTTATCAAAATCAATAACTACATGATTCACGCTTGTTTTGACACCACCACTTCCAACATCAAAGATATCAGTTATTCTGAATCCTTTATTGTAAGTGTCGAGATTGCTCTTATTATAAGGTTTAAAATAATAATATGGTTCGTCGGGTTCAAGTTCTTTCCATTTAGTGTCTTCAAAGCCATTGCTCAATAACCATTTGTACTTATCTTCTTGCATTCCCCATAAATCACTATGATAAACCTTTGTTCCATTTACGTTCTTTCTTTTTATAAAGAACGATATAGAAACACCTCTTTTAATGTTAAACACATTTTCATCTTTGGAACCGTCAGGGCAAACTTCGTTTTTGTCTGCATTTCCATGAAGATCGAAAACGTAAATTTCATTGAAAGTTTCCATTAAAGAATGCCTCATCCCTCTGAAAGTAACGTTATCAATAAATCCATGATTAGTGATAAAACCAATAACACCTTCACCATTCTGTTCAATTTTATACTGAGCAAACCGAATGAATTTTGCATAATCATCCATAATAACTTTACTATTCCTCTCTTTGAGAGGTATTCCATTGATTTTTTTATAATCCTCCATAAGCTTTAATATAAATGGGTCGTTATTTTTTGACTCCATTGAATATGGAGGATTTCCAAGTATTGCTAATACTTTCGTTTCCTTCTTTAATCTATTTGAGAGTTCTGATTCTTTTAATAGTTCCTTTTCTACAAGACGACCTTTCCAATCTCTTCTATCAGGTTCCTCAACAAGAGTGTTAGTTAAATATAAATTAATATTCTCATTTTTTTCCATTTTATATCCTACGTCTTCAAGTGCTAACATCATCCGTAAATGACCAATAGTATATGGAGCCATCATAACTTCAAATCCATAAAAATGTTTTAATATATGGTCTCTTATCAACTCATTTTCAGCACCTTTATTTGGGTTTTCGTCTTTAGCGATTTCGATAGCTTTTGATATAAACGTCATTGTACCAGAAGCAGGATCGAGAACAGTTACAGAACTATTGGCAAAACCACTTGTTTTATTAAACCTTTTCTTTAAGATAAAATTTAATGAACTGGCAATATAAAAAACCACAGGATCAGGGGTATAGTATACACCTTGACTTATTCTACTCTTAGGATCATACTCTTCGAGGAACGTTTCATAGAAATGAACAATGGGATCGTGGTGTTCTTTTAAGATTATAGCTATATCTACCTGTTTCAAAATATCTGTAATATCATTTACAATCCAATCCATGTTTTCGCTAACAATATCTTCACTTGTTAACATATAGGTAAATATACTCTTCAAAACTCCAATTCCAGCAGGAATGTCTATATATGCAGTTTTCGGACTAAAGTTTTCCAAGTTTTTAGTGCGTATTCTTGATATGAATAGGCCATAAGTGATAGTCTGAGAAAATATATCAGCAAATTTCTCGGTGGTTAAGTCCTTCATTAAGAATTCTTTAAAAGCCTTACATAAATCTATAATCTCTTCATTTTCTGCGTTCATTTCAACAATAACTTCTTTTTTCAGTTTCTTAGTTTTCTTTGCTAAGTCTTTAGCTAACATTTCTGCAGTGTATTTTTTAGGAATAGAAAAGCCAAAAAAAGTGTATAGTAAGTCGGACAGAGCATCAAAATTTTCATTTTGTTTTATATTCTCCAACGATGCTTCCATAATAACTCTTTTATTTCTATATAATCTAAAATTGTAAAAATCAGTTGTGATTAAATTGTCATAACCTTTAAGATATCTAATTAATTGATCTTTTTTTTCTAATTTATCCAAGTCTTCCCCTGGCTTTTTAGCTTCGATAATCCCGATTTCTCGATTATCGTTGGTTAATACTTTAAAATCCGGTTTTCCGTGTTCTGTATTACCAGGTTGTGCAATAGATATAATATCCTTTCTTTTGTGAAATTCGGCAATTTCTCCTAAGAGAGCTTTTAAACTTGGATAGTAACTTTCTTCTCTGCCTTCGCCGCTTTCCCTCAAAGCGTTTATTTCTTTAAGATATTTCTTTATTACAACATTGATTTTATTCATTCGTATCACCTAAAAGCTATACGGCCTAATACTATTTAAGGTTTTCTCCTTGGAGGGAAATAGTACAATCCGCTTAGATTATGATGGAAAAACCCTCTTGAATCATGGTAAGGTAATCTTTCAGATACTCTATTGATGAGAACACTTAAGTCGAGCTCAGGTTGTGGTTTGCATCTTATACAGAAGGGCTCATTTTTTCCTATTAGAATGCCACTTCCACACCCACACTTCTTGACTTGTCCTGTTCCGTTGCAGTAAGGACAAAAAATGTC
>JAGLQN010000010.1 GCA_023136835.1 Candidatus Omnitrophota bacterium
ATAATTAAAGAGGATAGACTTCCTGGTAAATTCACATAACAAATAAAATTTATTTTGTAAAAATGAGGCCATCCATGTTTACAGGGATCATTGAAGAAATGGGGATTGTCGAGGGGATAACCTCGAAGAAAAACTTATCCGTCTTAAAGGTGCGAGCGAAGAAAGTTTTGAAGGGCGCAAAACAAGGAACAAGTATCGCTGTCAATGGCGTGTGTCTGACAGTAACAGGTATAAAAAAGGACATTCTCGAGTTCGATATTATGCGCGAGACGCTCTTAAAAACGAATTTAGGGGCTTTGAAACCGAAATCCTGTGTCAATTTAGAACGGGCATTAAAGGCAAATGGCAGAATTGATGGCCATTTTGTTAGCGGGCATGTGGACGATATGGGGCGGATAAAAACCAGGATCACGGGAGAAAATTACACGGAGTTACAAGTTAGTGCTAAAAGAGGTTTGATGAAATATATTGCTCCTAAAGGATCTGTCTGTGTTGATGGCGTGAGCATGACGATCGGGGAAGTCAGAAAAACCTATTTTTCTATATATTTGATCCCGTTCACATTAGAAGTAACGACGCTTGGGAAAGTAAAAGAGGGGGATAGGATCAATATTGAGACGGATATTTTGGCAAAATACATTTTACATAAAAACTAATTTTTTTCGATTCTAATGGGAGATTGATTATGGAGCTTGATATTCGTGAAATCCAAGAAATTATTCCGCATAGATTTCCTTTTTTGATGATCGATAAGGTTGTTGATATGCGCCCAAACGAGAAACTGATCGCCATCAAGAATGTTTCGGTCAATGAACATTTCTTTGTGGGGCACTTCCCGGAAGAAAAAGTCATGCCCGGTGTTTTGATCATTGAGGCTATGGCCCAGGCAGGATGCGTTTATTTTTACTACAGCAAGAATATGCGGGGTAAAGACCTGATTTATTATCTGGCGAAGGTATCAACAAAATTCCACAAACCGGTAACCCCGGGGGACCAACTGAAAATAGAAGTCACGACGATAAAGCTGATGAGTAAAGTCGGGTTTCTTGCGACAAAAGCCTTTGTCAAAGATCAGTTGGTTGCTGAAGCAGAGATCGGTTTCGGTATTAAAGAGACTTAGAAAAAATTTAAACTGACGGTAACTTCGGATTATTCGAAGGAGAGTAAATATGGTAGGAAAGAATATTGATTTAAAAAAAGAGCAACTTGCATCTTTAAGTCGTTCCCGGCAGGAGTATTCTTTCACGGCGAAGTGCTTTTTTTTCTTTATGGATATCATAACGGGGCCAACCACCACTCTTGCTAAGACGAAGCTGATCGAGATATTAGCGAGTATTCCCTACCGCGCCTGGGAAATCCGTCAATACGGACGCACGACCTTTGGCTACAAGAATAAAGAACTTGTAGGGCATGCCTTAAAAATTATGGAGTGGGGACGTGAGGCCCAGGACAACGAATATTGGCACTTGCGTGTCATCAATGAGAAAATGAAAGAGGATGGGCTTAAGGACCCTTGGTATCTGTTTCCTCCCGTTCCTTTTTTTATTGTTGTATCTTATATTTTTCTTACCCGTCTTATGGCGATTATTAATATCTACGCAGCTTTTCATTTTAACGCGCTTTTTGAAGACCATGCTGAGCATGTTTATGCCCAATTTGTTCGCGACCATCCGGAATGGGAGGAGCAGTCGGTTAAAAGTGAACTGGTGAAAGGATATGGAAATTTTGATTCATGGGCGGATGTTTTTCGGCGTATCAGTTTGGATGAGCGCGATCATATGAATAATAGTTTTATCTTTTGCGGGCAGCCGGAAAGTGTTGTGAATTATGAAGGTATGCCGGAATGGCCTAAGCTTTAAGAGGGTGGTTTATTGTCGTGGGCGTGTAAGAACTTGTTATGAGAATTGACGTAGACTCTCAGAGGTGGTAAACTATATTTTGGTGTATTGTTAACTTGAGATTGGTTTATACTTATGGAATAAAGTGACATAAGTATTAGCCAATCTAACCTTCAAGAAAGCGTAGCTTTCTTGAAGGTTCGTAATAAAAATATTATTTTCTTTTTTGCGCCCAGGAAGAGATTAGATAGGGCGCGAAAAAATCTAA
>JAGLQN010000100.1 GCA_023136835.1 Candidatus Omnitrophota bacterium
ATCACCCGACGAAGAGATCTTTTATTAACGCTGGAAAATATTGCTCAGCACATGAAAAAGAAATCCTTGTTCATATTTGATTTCTGGAATGAAAGCGCTGTTGATGGTTATTATTCTCCTCGGAAAACGAATCTCTTTAAGGTTGATGGAAAGGTGCTTGAGCGTAATTCGACAACGCGGGTTTATCCGTCAAAGCATCTTTGCGAGGTGAATTATACATGTTCTTTGAAGCAGAATGGACGGTTGCTTGAGCGCGATCAAGAGAGGCATATTTTGCGATATTTCGCGATAGATGAAATGCGAGATTGTCTTCGGACGGCAGGATTAAAAACCATTGATGCGCATCCATTTTTAAATGCTGGCGGAAAGATTAGAAAAAATACTTGGGACGTAACTATGGTTGCGCAAAAGTTGTAATTATCAATATGAAAGTAATTCTCTCGGCCAAAAGCGTATATCCATTTCATCCTGTCGGCGGTGTTCAAAAATATGTGTACTACTTTGCTAAGGCCCTGACTCGTAAGGGTGTCGATCTTGAAATAGTTGCGCCGCTAGACAACGGAGTACCGCGTACAGAGATATACGAAGATATCAAATATACTTTCTTGCGTCCTTCCATCTATCGTTATCTGGAATATCCCATCGGTTGGTTAGGTGTCCATCTATTCAGCTATTCATTAGCGCGTTATTTACAGGACAAAGAGTTTGATCTGTTACATGCGTTTGACATGGCGAGTTACCGGTATTTGAAGAAACGGTGCAGAAAGCCTGTTATTGCGCATATCTTCACAGATAATTATTTGAGCAATCCGATCACTCTGGGAACTGCTGCTAATCTTACTGCTTCAAAGTTTGAACAGATAAAAGAGGGAAAGGTCAGGATCACGCCGTTCTCAAGTGGGGCGATTAAGCGCAAGTATTTGGCGCAATATTTGTTCAAGATCAAACCGATGTATTTTTGCCTGAAAAATTGTGAGCGTATTTTTCTTGAAGATGATATTTTCCGTGAAGAAGTTAATGATCTTTATTGTTTAGAAGAGGCTAAAAGTGATATTGTTCCGGTTGGCGTCGATGTTGGGATGATTAATAACAGGCTTCAGTTCGCGTCAGTATCTCGAGAAGAATTAGGGCTGGGTCCTGAGGATGTAGTTTTGATCACAGTTAACCGTTTAGCGGCTGATAAAGGAGTTGATAAAATTGTTCTGGCTCTTGAAAAGATCCTGAAGAAAGATCCTCGAGTGAAATTGATTATCGTGGGTTCTGGTTATCAAGAAAAAGAGATACATGAAATAATAGAGCAAAAAGGCCTAAGGGATCATGTATGCCATTTTAAGGATGTTTCCGAGGAAAAACTCTATGAGTATTACAACATCTCCGATATATATATATCTGCTTTCTCCTATCCGGGATCAAGTATTAGCACATTAGAGGCTATGGCCTGTTCTTTGCCGGTCATAACGACAGCGCAATCGTGGCTGGTTAGAGAAAGGCAGAATGGCATTGCCTTGAATTCTAATGATCCAAAGTCCATTGAGGAGGCTGTTCTAAAACTAGTCGAAAATAACAACCTTAAGGATCAAGGAAGAATTTCCAGGGATGTCGTTGAAGATTTCGACTGGGATCCTATTGCAGAGAAAGCCTTAGAACAATACAAAAAGTTAATTCCCTAAACAAAATGAGAATGATGAAATCTGTTGATATTTGCGATGTTCCTGTCAGTTCGGTAAATATACCTCAAGCATGTGATGTTATTGATGGCCGGATCAATGATCGAAAGAAGGTCTATATTTGTGTCGCGCCAGTTTCAACAATTGTCGACTGCCAATCGGATCATGAGTATAAAAAGGTTTTGAATAATGCGGATATGATAACCCCCGATGGGATGCCTCTTGTGTGGATCGGAAAGCTCAAAGGGGATAAAAATATCGGACGCACTTACGGTCCAGACCTGATGCAGGCTCTGTGTCGGTCGGGTGAAAAAAAGGGATATAAACACTATTTGTATGGGAGCACTGAAAGTACTTGCGGTTTACTTAGAAATGTATTAAAAAGAAAGTTTCCGAATATTGATATCCGGGGCCATTATGCCCCGCCATATCGACCGGTGCATGCTCAGGAGGATGAGTCGATTGTTAATGAGATCAACAGCGCGGATCCTGATATTCTCTGGGTCGGACTAGGTTCACCCAAGCAAGATTTTTGGATGTATGAACATAGAGCAAAATTAAAAGCGCCTATTATTATTGGGGTTGGGGCCGCCTTCGATTTTATTGCCGGAGTTAAAAAACAAGCTCCCCGTTGGATGCGGAGATTTGGCTTAGAATGGTTTTTCCGTCTCTGCAGTGAGCCGAAAAGATTGTGGAAACGGTATTTCTTGGGGAATACGAAATTTATTTATTTACTTATCAAACATAGCATAAAATCAAGGTTTAGGAATAAAAGATGATACGTATCGGCCGGTACTTGATCGTTAAAGCGATTTATATTTTTTTTGATATTTTACTGCTTTCCGTTTCGCTTTTCATTGCTTGTTGGATAAGACAGTCAACATTACCTTTTCCGGTGTCTCATCAGAACCTGTTTTTCGATCCTGTTAATCCTTTCCGTTTCCTTTTTCTTTTTTGGATCTCGGTGATAATTTTTACAAACAATACTCATGGCCTTTATCAAACCAAGCGGGAGATCTTTGAGACGGTTGAGATCTGGGGGGTTGTAAAATCAGTTTTCCTATCTTCCTTGATGATGATTGTTGCCATGTTCGTTCTTAAGTTTTCGAATTTTCCGCGATCGATCCTATTTTTAGCAACAACATTTGCGTTCTTATCTCTATCCATATGGCGGATTCTAAAACGCCTTCTGGTGGAGTATCTCGTGATACAAGGATACAATAATTTTAATGTCTTGATCATCGGTGCGGGAAAAGTTGGTGAAGCCCTCGTCAAAGAAATAAGAAAAAAACCGGCATTAGGATTGAACATAGTGGGTTATCTAGATGATTTTAAGGAAAAGGATCTAAAGGAAGGAGACCTGAAGATTCTTGGTAAGATCTCGGATTTTGTCAATATCACGCGGAGAAAATTCGTTAACAAAATATTTATAACGAATCATTATGATAGTGAAGTTTTTATGAAATTATTGGAACAAGCGAAAGAGCTGGGGATTGCTGTTCGCGTTATCCCGCACGGATTTGAGCTCGTATCGGGAGAATTCTCAAAATATAATATCGGGTTTATTCCAATTTTGGAATATTGTGACGGGGAGACACACTACAAGCAGGCAGGAAAAAGGTTCTTTGATTTTATAGCGGTGATATGTCTGGCGATTGCTGTTTTTCCTATTTTACTGGTCATTGCTATTCTTATAAAATTGGACAGCTCCGGACCTGTATTGTATTTTTCCAAGAGGTATGGGAGGGGGGGGCGAATATTTTTCATGTATAAATTCCGCAGCATGCGGGTGGATGCGGACCAGGTTGTTAATCAAATCCAGGACAAAAACGAAGTGGATGGTCCCATTTTCAAGATCAGGAAAGATCCTAGGGTTACAATAATCGGCCGGATATTAAGAAAATACAGCCTCGATGAGCTTCCGCAACTTTTCAATGTTATTAAGGGGGATATGAGTTTAGTAGGGCCAAGACCGTTGCCTATCAAACAGGTTCAGAAAGAAGATTTTCGGCAGTTGCGCAGACTGGAAGTCAGGCCCGGGATTACGGGCCTTTGGCAGATAAGAGGGCGCAGCGATATTTCCTTTGCGCGTTTAGTCAAATGGGATGTTTGGTACATCAATAATTGGTCACTTTGGCTTGACCTGAACATTCTGTTGCAAACTGTTCCCGTCGTCTTTAAAGGCAAGGGAGCCTACTAAGGGTCAAGAAGTAGGTT
>JAGLQN010000101.1 GCA_023136835.1 Candidatus Omnitrophota bacterium
GGGTTCCCGGCGGGTGAACTCTGCGTTAGAGAAAAGATAAAATGGAGGTACAAGATGTTGGTATGTGACAAATGTGGCGCTGGCATAAATGAAGGGGCAAAATTCTGTCCGCAATGCGGAGACCCGGTTACTGAAGCAGATCGCATATCCGTTCCTGTCACAGAGTCACATGTAGCAAATGTTGAAATTGCATTCGGCCAAAGTTCATCGCCAAACTTCACCAAAGCGGTAGAGATATGTAAAAACATCCCCTCTTACTCCTCTACAGGGGAAGGAAAGCAAGCCCAGCACAAAATTTCCCTGCCAATTACAGAAGTTGATTTGATCATCAATCTTTTTGAGTTGGTTGGTAGTTGGAAATCGTCTCAAATGTTAATAAATGGGCATACTGCCACCAAGAAAGATTTAACCTACTATGGCGTTGGTTGCTACAGAAGCAGACAAAAAGCATACAAACCAGAACAGTTCTGTTTTGGTGAAAAAGAATATGAAGCCAATATTTGGGGGTGTAAAAGACTTGGCATGCCAATCAATGAGTGGGGAGGCGGTTGGCTTGATTATGGTACGTTCGATAAATCAGGTGTTTGGCATTTTGACAAAGGCCGAATCAAGCACGAATTAGAGCTCACATTAAAAGAAAACGAACTGTGTCCCGTACTTGATAGAAAAAGGGTTCTAGAAACACTTGATAAACTACCAGACAGTATAAACCCGAAAAGGGATAGCAACTGGCAATACAGAACGAGTTATGAAGAAGTAAACGGCGATTACAAGGAAGTGGCGGTTGGCGTAAAACCAGTTATTAAGAAAATCAATAGATACGTGATAGGAGGTTTCAAACCAAACTGGGAAATCGAAGAGCAAGGTCGCCACTCAAGCAATGAGCATGTGATTAATGTCAACCTTCAACTGGAAGATGAACAGCCGAAACAAAAAAATACTTTTAAGGCCAATAAAAAGAAAATTTCGTCATATGCTATTTGGTGGGTAATCGGTGTAGTTGTTCTGCTGTATTTTCTATTCATATGAATAAATTCTCTAACCTGTCGTTTC
>JAGLQN010000102.1 GCA_023136835.1 Candidatus Omnitrophota bacterium
AGTTGGACTGGTAGGGTCGTGCGGCTTTAGCAGTTGCGGTATTTTGGTGTTTCCGTTGCTTTTGCAAAATGCTTGTTCCCTACCAGCCCCTGAAATTATCGATAGGCGGCCTGCGCGGCAACTAGTAAGAAGAAGGAGGTGATAACCAACAAACATGGTGTAAAAATCAAGTCGAATGCAGACATGCTTTGAGCAGTCACGATTAAACAATGAAATGAAAGGAGATAAAAGAAATGGCACGTTCACTAATCCGAGTCAACTTGGAGTTGGATAGTATTTTCGTCCACGATGAGGGGGATGGCTGGGGCAATGCTGAGCCATACCTTTGGACAGTGTTTTTCAAAGTCGACGGCCACACTGTTTCTGTCACTGATTCGTTAACCCTGTCCGGTCCACCAACAATCGAAACCACGCCTGGAAGTCACGGTAACCTTGGAACAACTGATGCCGACGAAGGAGACACGATCATCATTCCGTCGGGAATTGGCGAGTGGGAGACCATCCTCAAGCCAATTCCTACACCAAGTTCAATATCAAGCTTAGTGGAAGATTTTGGTGGTATGATTGGCGTCGTTGCTGTCCTGATGGAAGAAGATAATGTTTCAGATGATGGTGCCGAGGCCGGTCATCAGGCTCTGAATCAAGCTGTCCAAGACGCCATCCAGCAAATCATTAACACACGAAACATCACCAATCAGGACGTCAGCGAAGAGGAAATTGCCGCATTTGAAGATTCCATCCAATCAGAGGTCGAAGACGCAATTAAAGATCAGCAGAACTTTTTCGAGAACCTATGGAGTTGGATTAACCCGGATGACACAATAGGTACAAAAGTCTGGACATTCAAACATGACGATCTTGATCCTAGTACAGTGATCAACTTTTCGCATCGTTGGAAGAACGAGGGTGACTGGGAGATATTTGGACACCTGAGCTCATCCGTGCTTTGCCCTGCTAACTCGTTGTCAAACTTTTTCTCGTCGATAGGAAGTAGCGGCTCCAGCGAGAAATCAGCAAAAAGTGAGTCATCCGAAATGTCCAGTCCGTTTACTGCGCAGACAGCTTTACTCAAAGTCGAAAAATCGCACTGCGAAAATCCTCCTGTCGATCTGGAGCCGCTGCATAAGTTTCGCGATGGTGATTACCAGAAAATGCCGGGACTTGCCAAGTGGTTCAAGCTTGCAGAGAGACATACTGCGCGGCTGCTTTATATGTTGGTAACGAACAAAGAACTACGTGATTCGGCATACGCGCTGCTCAAATGGGCACCCGAGATGGTACAAAACCTGGAAGCACCGGTTTCAAACGAGCACCTCGACCACGCACAGCGTATTCTTGTGGAATTGACTAAGCAGAGAAGTCGTAATGCACGGATTGATGCCAGCCGAACATTAGATGTGTTACCGCTGATGCGAGATAAGACCACAGGTGAGGCAATGAATATCCTGGACCAGATTCAGCCAGCTCGCCATCCAAATACCGCTGGTGATCCTTGTCTCCGCGTACAGTCTAAGTTGAAAAAGAAACTGACGAAGAAAGATGGGCCGAAAGATAAACCGGCTTGTGAATGATCTCAAGAAGGGATGGATGAGGTCAGCTCTTGCAGCATAAAAAGCAATAAAGGACTGCCTAACCTATAAGGATTGACACGACCTGAAAGGTTGTATTCAATCCATTGTTCAAGAAGCCCCACGAAAAGTTGGCACGATATATGCCTTATGGGGATTGCTTCGAAGTGGCTTTTAGATTGGCAGGTCGGATCTTATTTGGGATAGATTACAGTGTGTTAAATTCACGTAAGGCCACATGGCTACTTTTTCTAAAACCTATTTTAACAAAGCTCTAAGGAGATGTGTTGATGGAAAAGTTCATGAAGTTAGCTACGTATATAGCTAAAGTCCTTTTACCCGTATTTCTCGGATCATTACTGTTTAGTGGCATCGTAGCAAAGTATAATAATGAGATGAATCTAAATAAATCGATTCTGGAATCAGCATATCAGCCGATGAAGGAACAATTCAGAAAATGTATGAGGGAACGGGGTAACTTTCACAATTCATTGAATTTGTACAAAGCATCAATCATGGATTTACATGAACGACTGCAACTCATTCTCAAGTCTCCCCATCCGAATTATGGGATTTTGAC
>JAGLQN010000103.1 GCA_023136835.1 Candidatus Omnitrophota bacterium
GGTATTGAAAAAAGCAAAATCCGCAGCGAAATAATAATCTCACTCCAGCATAATATCGTTAAGCCAACTGATTTCTTCTCCATAAGATTTGACTCCCTTTCTGACAGTAATAGTACGTTTAAGATTTATCATTATCTCTAATTTCTTTTTTCTTTCTTACAATCCCCATTAGTATACATCCAAAACAGAAAATTGCAAAAACATCTCCGAATTTTGTGTAAAAGGTCTCTTTTTCGCTAAAGGCCACTTCTCCAATGGCGTATCCGCTGATATATGTTTTCTTTTCCTTACCTGCTCTCTGGCCTTCGACGCAGTTGACGGTCCTCCCCCATTGATCAATAAAACAACTCACGCCCGTATTCGCGGCCCGCACTAAAGCCCTCCTGTTCTCAATAGTCCGGAAGACCGCTGATTGTAAATGCATAAAAGGAGCTTTCGTATCCCCGAACCACGCGTCATTAGTCATATTGACCAGAACCTGCGCCCCCTCCCGGACAAAGCCCCTCGAAAGCCGCGCGACCGTATCTTCAAAGCAGATCAAGACCGAAAATAAACCGCCGCTTTTATTCCCAGAGGAGAAAGGAAAAACGGTCCTCTTCTCTCCCCTGGTAAAATCCCCGATATTCAGGACATCCGATAGTAACGGCAGGAACCGGCGCAGCGGGATAAATTCGCCGAAAGGCACTAAATGGACCTTGCGGTATATTTCCACAATATCCGCGTCCTCAGACAGCAGGATCGCCGTATTGTAATAATCTTCGTCTTCTTTGATCACGGAACCCAAAAGCAGGGGAATTTTTATCCGGCGGACAAACGCCTGCACTTGGGTAAAAAGCTGGCGTTCATCCCACAAGTAATCCGGATAAGACGTCTCCGGCCAGATGATCAAGTCGGGTTCATGCTCCGCGGCCTTCTTGGTTAAAGCGATCTGCTTGGCGATAATAATCATCTTAGCCGATTCCTGCCACTTCATCTCCTGCGAAATATTCGGTTGGATAACAGCGACGGAAATCCGCGGCGCCAGTCGGCGCTCACTTAAATGGCGCGTCCCGTATCCCAGGACAATAGCGACGGTGATAGCCGTTACCCACGTCAGGACGGCTAATGCCTTTTGATCCTCCGGCGCCTCGCGGATAAAATAGGCGGCGATGAACTCTTTGAAAAGAACGTTGACCATCACGACGAGAAAAGAAACCCCGAAGACCCCCGTGATATCAGCGATCTGGATCATCAGCAGGTTCTTGTATTGGGATTGCCCCAGGCTCGCCCAATCAAAACCGCTAAACAAGTGGGCCCTGAGACATTCCAGGACAACCCAGGCGCTCGGCAGAAGAACTAATTTAAAAAGAGGTTTCCGGCGGGAAAAGAAGCTGTAGCTTAAGGCGAATGCCCCGAAATACAGCGCGAGATACAGGAGCAATAACAATACGCCTAAAGCGGCGACATAGGAGAACCACCGCGTAATATTGAAAAACCAGTACAGGGTCCCAGCAAAGAATAGAAAACCGCATAGATAGCCGCGCCGGAAGGCGGCCCAGGGCCTTTTCCC
>JAGLQN010000104.1 GCA_023136835.1 Candidatus Omnitrophota bacterium
TTTGTATAATTAACAGTTGTCGCGGGTACAGATGGGGCTGTGAAGTTCCCGGCCGGAATATGATAATCTTCAAAATGTGGCACAAATGCTGGTGATTCCATACCTTCTGTGACCATTACACCATCAAAGTATGCACTAACGTCAGAGGTATACACAAAACATGATGTGAATAGGTCAGATGCTGAAGAATCCACCTCTTTATTTACTACTAAAAATTCCCATCCCGTACCGGTATGATATTTTGTATCTGTATCAACACCATCATTTATAAGAATTCCTGCCTTGCCTGCCGTTGTGCAATAAACCTTTACACTTACAGTAACCCATTTATCTTTGTATCTACTATAGTCAGATAATACTTGTTTCATTACACAATTTGCGCCAGAACGAGTTAATTTAAGTGATGATGAACCATATTTTATTGTGCTGTTTTCTTCAAGTATTGATGCGCCAGCACCCTGTAAAGTCCAGTGAACTGCATCTCCAGATTTCCAATATTCAAATGAACCATTCTTACATATATTATTATGATTTTGTTCAAAGCCCATATTAAGCTCGATTGGATTATATCCATATCGAATCTGGGTTGTATTATTTGATGCTAAAAATGGAGCGGTGATAATCGTACCGGTTATGGCATCACTCACATAAATTGCAGTTGTATTTGATTCAGTGCGCAAATGATCTAATCTGCAATTATTACAATTGACATATACTCCATATGTTTGGTTTTCAACATTAATATTATTGACATAATGACTACCACCTTCCTTCAGCCATATACCATAAGAGTTTGCAATACCATCCGCTTCAAATGCACCCCCAGATATTGTTGATGCGGTACATATCCCATTTGAATTTGGTGCATCCGTTATAACACCATATAAATTTCCATTTGAATAACAATTATTCACTGTATTGTATGCCACGAAATCAGACACTGTGGGACTGGCAGTAGTGTCATTTCGTCCCATGAATTTTATTGCATGGGAATGTGCAAAGTCTCTGATCCACACCCTTTCAATTAATGCATTCCATGTTCTATTACATGTCACACATGCAACAGTATTTCCTCCACCAGATTTTAGATACAAATCACGTAATGTAAATCCATATACAACATCATATCCTGGATTACCATTTGTTTTTTCAATTGTGAACATTGTTCCTGTATTATACAACGTTAAAATTGTGCTAAATCCAGCCCCTGATATACAAATATTATCAGAATTTGAGGTTAAACCAGATGTTAAAGAATAAGTGCCTTCTCTAATCAATACATGTCCGCCACCAATACCTTCTAAATAATCAATAGCGGCCTGAATACAAGCATCATCTGACCCGTAATTTGTAGTTAGATAATCTACGTGGCCAGACTTACCCACTATAACAGTTGCAGCTTTTTCTACATCTGCGATTAAATCCGTGATGGTTTTTGCAGTAACACCAAGATGCATCTTATAAGTAGCATCAGCATTATTTTTATTTGTGGCCGCAGTCCCCTCCTGCGCCCGAACTATTGTTTTTGTATCTCCAGTCCCGGCCGGACCGGTCACTCTCACAATCTCAAAGTTTGGATCATCTGCCGGATCATCATAATTAGTTGAATCCCACCAAGGCAGATTATACGCTCCATCTACTACAGGGTCCGGTAGTTCTGCACCTTGGCCAGTTGCCAGAACGATACTTGTAGCCGTTGAATTATATCCTGTGGAAACTGTAACTTTTCCTTTATTTACTACTGGATCTACCATATGTTATATCTCCTTCACGTTGTTACTACTTCCATCTCGCAGTGTATGGCCCGCATGGTCCCGGCCCCCGGTTCAGTCTCAGCTATCAATCGTTTGACAACTACTGTGAAGGTTTCCGTACCCCACGTAAATGTAAATGAATCTGCGTTCGGGATATTCTTAACCATGTCAAATAAATTTTGGTAGTCTGAAAACCTATCCTTGAAATCAGTATCCACCATTAAGATATCCCGTGCTTTTTTATAATCTCTGAATTTAGGGATTGCCTTCCTAGAAAGATGCTTGATGAAAAGTCCTTCATCTTTATCAAGCATTCTTTTTACAGTAGCCCCGGGATGGAAATCAACTGAGATTGTCCCATCTGTAATTTTAGCTTCACCTGCTGCCATGACTCACCCTCCAAGCCGTCTGATTTCCGCTGCGCTGTATCGTCTCATAGATTCCCACACGGTCCGACCATCGAGTTTAAGATCTAAGTTGATGTTGATTGGTCGAGTTGATGCTGCAGCCGGTGTGGTCTTCTTATCTGCAATTCTATTATTTGGTATAATTGTTCCGCTGACATCAGGAACGAATAACTCCGGGCCCACCTCTCCGACCGTGTACGCTGCTCCAGCTGATACGGGACCGCCGAATTGTCGACTACCACCAAATGATTTTGTAATAGTTCTTTTGATTGTAGTTATGGTCTTGATGACCGGATTATCTGCAAAATGTTTTATGGTATTGCTTAAAGCAGTTTTCATCTCCTCAAATTTCTCAATCACAAAATCATAAGCCGCTTGTATTTTATCAGATATAATATTTTTAATATCTTCCCACAGTTCGGCAGCACTAGCTTTAATATCTTCCCATATATCATCTATTTTATCTTTCAGTTTCTCTAAAATGATGGGTATTGCTACTTTGATTTTATCCCATATTTCAATTGCTTTTTTCTTAATTGCTTCCCAGGCTTTGGCAGCTTCCTTCTTAATTGCATCGACAATTTGAGATATTGTTTCTTTGAGCCACCCCCATATTGCTTTTAACTTTCCATATGTAGTCAGGTTTTCATCTTTCACAATACCTAAGAATTTAGCCCATCGTTCCTTAACCCAATCAGTAACTCTTTTAATTACATCCTTAATAAATTGCAATGCAGCATATGTCTTATCTTGGATGCCGCCCCAGTTGCGTTTCCAGGCAGTGAATAAAACCGCAACAGCAGCTACCAATAATACAAATACAGCAATGACTGCAAGAACTCCTAATATAATTGAACTCAATGATACCCCCAATGCAGCTAATGCTGCAGTGACCAACGGAATACCATAACTAAAACCTAATAGTGTTACAGTCACAGCCGCAGCAAGTATGGCCAAAACACCAACGACTGCTAAAATTGCCGCGGCTATTACTCCGAGAACAATCACACCTAAAACTAATCCTGCAATGAATGTTTTCACTTCAGGTGGTAGATTGTCAAAAGCCTCAGATAATTTCCATATCAATTCTTCAAGAAATTCAAATATCGGTGAAAGCTCTTCACCTATCAATCCAAAGATACTTTCAAAAGCTAACTGTATACCTTTGAGCGCACCCATCACAGACGGGGAACCTTTCAGAATTGCCCCAAATACCACTGCACCGGATGCAGCCACCAAACCCAGAACGCCGGCCCATCGCCGGCCCATTTTCTCTAGTGTGGGAACTTGTTTTTTTGCTTCCTGGCCTGCTTCCTTGGTAGTCTTCTGAACGCCCCCAATCTGCTCTCCTATCTCTTTAGCACCCTCTGCTTTAATCTTGACGATTAACGCACCGATAACTCCAAGGTCTGGCATGGTTATTTCCTATTTGCTCGTCTATGCTTCTCGTTCAATGCAGCGTGTATGAACACCCAATCAGTATCTTTCAAAGTAGATAGTTCACTTGGGGGCCTTCTTAGTAGCTCGCTTATTTCTAAGATTCGTTGACCCTCGTTTGTCTGGGCGAAAGGTTTCGATTTCTGTCACCATCTCATCGTGTTTTCCGACCTTATGTTTCATCAACTCGAAGATGATTTTAGCGGCGATCTCATCAGATAGCTGGCCTGATTTCCACACATCATATGAAATTTTCGGCTCAACACAGATATACTCAAGAATCTCACACAGTCTATTTTCATCTTCCTCGCTGGTTTCCTGCGCTCCCTCTGCCTTGCCTCCTATCTTAAACAGATCCTCAAGCATCCTTTGGGGTGGCGATACCATCACTTTGATTATACATGACCCAGCAGGACCGGAGAACTCAATATCATGAGTCTCCGATTCTGTCACGTTGATAAGCGTCTGGATGGCGCTGGATACCTGGGCGGTCTTCTTGGTTTCGTACTGCTCTACGGATTCCGCCAGTTCGACCCGGGTCTTCTTGTTGAGTGCGTCGGCCTCTCCCTGGGTCAGTTCGTTGATAGCTTTCATGTGGTCACATACTGCAGGATTAACTTATCTCCTTTACCGGTCAGGTCAACCTGGACATATTCCCCGTCTGGTGCTGTGAACGGTGCGTTTTCAAAGTAGACATTGGTCACCTTACCTTTGTATGCTTCGGCATTCTTACCAGTCAGATCTCCCTGCAGGTCGAACAGTGGGACAGTGTTGCTATCTGTGATCTCTGCCTGGGTATCCCCGGTGGATGATCCACCGTCGATGTCCTTGTCAGCATTCTCAGTACCGAGAATCTTACCGATAATATTCGGATGGAACTTTGCCATAGATGCTTTGACAGATACCGCAACGTTCTTCCTGGCTACATCCTCACGAAATACTGAGTCCTGCCCGTATAGTTCGACGTGTTCCCATTCGGCGATGAGCTCCACACCTTTCAATACTCCCACGTCCAGCGTAGGTGATCCGCCTGCTACTTCGAATGTTACGGCAAGCGTATCTGCAAAAAAGCTTGTGTATGCCATTTACTTCTTACCTCCTTCTTTAATATCTTTTTTCTTATGTCGTACTTCTTTGAATATCTTGAATCCTTCTTTATCAATCAAGAATCGTGCTTCCTCATCCTGCACATCTACGCATACGTTCTTAGGGTAGAATGTCCCTAAGATTGTTTTACCAGTTTTTGTATAAATTTTCAAAGTATAGCATCTCCTTAGTTTCATAATCTAATGTTTCGAATTCCAGCCAGTAGCCCTCCCATGACTGTTTTATCCAGCTGATAATTTTCTTCAATGCCATTTCATTATGTTCTCCTTTTCAATCCGGGTGAGTGGAATACCACCGGCTGGTTCATTCGCATTATCACTGTCGGGATATTTGAAATTATATAATCTCATGAATTTCTGTAATCCATCCAAGAATCTGGCTCGGTAGTAGATATCTTCTTTGCATAGTCCGAGGATAATATCAACTACCTGATTCATAAAATCGTGTTTGCGTGGTGGATTATTCATAAATTCCATATCGATATAAGATTTAAGGAATGTTTCAATAAAAATTAACCGCTCATCATCGTAAGTGAACACATCACTATAATACTTTTCTTCCATCTGAGTATGAATAAAATTAACTACTTTCGGAACTACTGGGGTTTTCAGTATCCAGGGGTTCGCTGCAACTCTTCCTATAAGTTTTATGATTGTGGGCTTTAAGAATGCCTGCCAGAATCTACCCTTCGGATGATTGAAAGGATTGTAAGTCTGCCCTTTCTCTCTCGACTTATGATCTCCTGGAAGACTGTTTGGATTCGGTTCGGCCCTAGCATCCCACCATTTAATGCCGCTATCGATTGTCCGGGCTCGCAATTCAGCAATATCGATCTTACCATTGCCGTAATCTTCGACTGCTTGTTTGGTTTTTTCATCCATTTCTTTTTCAGGATTTACAGTTATAGATTGTTTCATATTGAGGTTACTTCCTCCAAGTCTTGAGTTATCTGTACATCAATTACCCGGCGATACATCCCTCGTTTCTTATCGCTCAGATCTGTGTCTCTGATGATATACAGCCGATGATAATCATTGCTGGGGCTCAGATACTTCCCCCCGATGATGCGCTTAATTTCGGCGATGTAGAGCTTATATCTGGTGAATAGGACAGTTCTAAGGTCAATAGATACTGACCACATATGAGAAAAGGTTCTTACGCCCGAGTGACTGACAGGTCCAGCCCCGGTATTATATATCAGTATGAAATCGTTTGCCCTGACGTCAACATTAGAGCGGTTGACGATTAGATCAATGACTGGTGTTATAGTTCCGGTATTGTCGGAGTTCCAGTTATCGACTAACAAATCTTTGATTATGTCGGCTTCTTCCATTACTGACTCACTGGTAGTAATTTAGTTGTGGAATTGTTTATAAAGATACTGATATGCACAAACGTTATATATGTCTGAAACGTTATTGTCGTTTATGGCGTGTAAATATATATTAAAGATGTATAAAGTACTTGTCCAAGGACATGGTTATGTCGGCAGCCTTGTTTTGTGCGATATAGATGATATTAATAAATGCCCTAAAAAGAAGAATCCTGGGGACGTGACGCCACACTGCTGGAGGTATTGAAATGCCAGATTTAAGGAATATAGAAACTATACAATGTAAAGTTAAAATAAGAAGTCAGGAGGGTGGATATGCTTGTTCGGCTTTGATGCTTGGTGATCGTAGCGAGTTTGATTTTGTTGCTTGGTTCGCTGATAAGTTTGGAGAACCAAGTAAAATCAAAGGAAGTAATCCACACGACCAAGACTTTGAAGATGTATTTAGGATAACTGTTGAAAAACTATGGTAGTTATGCCGTGATTATCTCCTTATAATTATTCAAGATACTATTAATCCTACCCTTCCATGAACTCACCTTAGAACTCATAGCATACTCAGATACGCCCTCTGGCAGGACTACAGTATAATCATTTGTCTCAAGTATGTTTATACACGCCTGTTTTGTGGCCGCCTCCTCGATATCACCCGGGACGGAGGAGTCACCATACTTGTATGACATCCTAACACCCTTGAGACTGTAGTATGGCCGCTCACCAACAAAATAGATAACGCCCTGTTCGTAATCTATCCAGTAGTCATCTCCCCGGCCCTCGGTGTATCCGTTGGCTGTGAGTATTAAGTCATTCCATACCGACCCATCCCAGAGTTCTATTTTATCAGTCTCAGATACCATTGTATTAATCTGCCGATGTTTCAGATGTAAGGGGACATCACGCCGGCGCAAGTTCTCCTTACCAGACAACACATCATAATATTCATCGGTGACCTGCGTCTCTCTCCATGCATGGTGTGTTTTCCGGTCGATATAATCCATCGATTCCATGATGTACCGCTCTACTTCAGATAATGTGGGGTCTGTATCTGCGGTAAATGCCAACCTTGCCTGTGTAGACTGGTCAATCAGACGGAGCTGAGCGGCCACTTTCGCCACAGTGGTATAGACACGATCCACTACATAGAAGGTCTCTGTCTCTATCTCTGTGTCTGGTGTGGCATCTACGAAGGATGGCCGGACAGTCCAGGTACCGAATATATCAGTAGCGGTGATATCATATAGATAGTAGTATGTACCGGTTGCTGACTTGGTCATATTCTGTGCGCTTACCTTGGCGGTTCCTGCCGGGTCGGTAATCGTTACCGTGGGGGTGGTTGCAGCGTCTACTAGAGCTCCGTCACTATCGTATGATTTTACTTCCGCTTTGTATGTGTCTAATCTGTAGTAGAATGTCATATTGAATCACTATATCCTTTTATTGTTCCAGTGGCATTTTGAGCAGCAGCAATACCTGTTACTGCTAATCCTATCGCCATTCGTTTATTGTTTGGATTCGATACTGTTTCTGATATTTCGAAAGGATATGGAAATGTATCCTCAACAAGTTCAAAAACAATCCGGGCTCTTGGGATGACATTTCCGTCGCCGTCTTCCTCTGATGCAAACAACCGCCCTATTATTCCTTCCTTGGAATAAGTACCTATAATCCCCTCGGTGCATGTTACTTTTCTTCCATTTCCAACATAAAATATACATCGCTGCATAAAAGCATGATATATGGCTATTTGCCCATACAGGACAGATGCGGCTTGATTTGTAATCGTTATAAGTCCGACAGCATTGCCGCCTTTGTTCACATACACATTATGAAGCCTGTAAATGTCAGATACTGATATTGTAACTTGGTTTGTGCCATCTGGAACCACCTGAACTGTTTTCATATCACCCCATGCTAAACTGAAATATTCTATTGTTATTTGTTCGGCACCAGTCCCAGCTGCCGCATCTTCTGCCGATGTGCTTTGGATATACATCTGAGTATCTCCGGCAGGTTGAACAAACGCTGCTTCTTCCAGTAAGGTATACGCTCCAATACCAATGCCTGTTTTACGTCCCTTGGCTCTTTCAACTGTTATATCTGTATTGGTTTCACTGTGTCCAATAGATTCATGAAAGCCAAATGTCTTCAGATGTCCATGATGTGAATCTATTTCTTCTCCGTTGGGATCACAGATTAAAACATACTGTAAGACCTTCGAGATATCCGGGGTTGTAACTTGGGATTCAACTGGCATTATTTATTCTCCGTTTTAAGTCTGTATGTTGGTTTTGGTTGTTCTGTTTTAAGTCTGAATGTTGGTTTTGGTTGTTCTGCGACTAGTCTGTATGATGGTTTTTTATTCGCAATTGTGATTCTACGGATTACCGCCGCAGGTACACCAGTGATACTAATCTTACCGTCTGCAAGATTCTTTATACTGTCCTTTATATTTAATTTTCCGTCTACGTTTGAAGTTATACTTTCGATAATTTTTAACAGTCCGTCTGCCGTTCCAGTGGCTACATCTTTTACTTTTACAATGCCGTCTACTATGCCGGTGGTTACATCCTTAATTTGTATCTTTCCGTCTGCTTGTCCTGTATCGGCGCCTACAGTTGTTACAATGACCTTACCATCTGCCAGGTCAATAACGCTATCTTTTACTTGGAGTTTGCCATCTGCAAGCCCTGTGGCAGCACCTTTAATTTGTATCTTACCATCTGCAAGGTCTGTAGCTATATCTTGGATCTGTACTTTGCCATCTGCAAGTGATGTGGTACTATCTTTTACTTGAACTTTACCATCGGCCTGAGAGGTTGCAACATCCTGCACCTGAAGCTTTCCATCTGCTAGGCTGGTTACTTTTTCAATAACTTTTAGTTCACCGTCGAATAGGTCAGTGTCTACGTCCTGAACTTGTAGTTTACCATCTGCCTGGTTAGTTGAAGAGTCTTTTATAATAATTTTACCGTGTAATAGGTCTGTGGCTGTTTCCTCTGCGGCGGTATCATCTGGTACAAGTCCAGCAGTTACGTAAAATTTATTTACACCGGATTCATTCCCATTATCTATCGGTGGCAATCCCGCAGTGATGTAAAACTTATTAACCATGTTCTCACGCTGATAAGTCTATTTGTGTTCTCCTAAGTGTTGCACTTGAAGTTAAGTTGAAGTCATCAGCTGCGCCGTCATTATATCCTTCTGTGCCCGATGTTTCGTTCGTGTCTGCTGTAGCTCCGTCTCTAATTGCTTCTATTAATCCCGTTGTTGCTCCGCTGTCATTGTCGAGAAGGAAATTCCAACCATATAATGTTCTAACTACTGCATTGATTCCATGCCCTGTGGTGTCTTTTCCATTATCAGTGAGTCTATTTCCTATTGCCAGGCCAATCCCAGCGGGAACATTAACACCATCATCATCGTTTTCATCTGAAATACAATTAAATAGAGTTTGGTAAGTGTTTTTAAATCCACAACCACCGTTATTATGAGCAATACACCCATAATAAATTCCCATATATTCTGAATGACTGGTCGAGGAATCAAAACCACCACCGGTATTATTTTTAGATATACAGAATATATAAAATATGGTGCCTCTGTATGCCTGACCGAAGCCGTCGCCGCTGTTAGAATATGCATAACATCGTATGAATATAATCTTTCCAATATTTGAATAATAAAGATTCCATCCGTCTGCACCATTATTATGTGATACACAATTGATGAAAACCAAACTTGTAAAATATGCATCTGTAGCGTCCCAACCACTACCTGTGGCATTTTTGAGTTCAAAATTTTCCCACCAAATATAATTCTTTCCGGCGGCTAAAATACAATTAGTTGCTGCTGAATTTGCATCAAGAATAAACTTTGTGCCATCAATACTTCCGTCCGCAGCACACCCAATAAACTTTATAAAACCACTGGCATCGCTGCCCGCATTTATGTCGTAATCTATGGCGGCGGTTAGTGTCTGAATGCCTCTGCAATAAACGATGTCACCAGCAACTGCCAGGTCGGCAACAGTTTGTAATGATGTTGCAGCTTTAGCCCATGTATCATATGGGGATGTATTAGATCCTGCTGTATCCATGTAATATGTGGTCATACAATCATATCCTCATAATGATAAGTAGTATCAACAAGAACAGAATCTATCCATACCTCGTCTGTATCGACTACATGTGAGCAATTCTCTATACATTCAGGAGATAAGCCGAAGTCTGGATGTAGATGTGAACAGAAACTTTTATGGACTGTTAAGCAATCCTCAATAGTTGAATCAGCGGGCACATCACAATTAAGTAGATTACATCCTTGAAATGTCAACCCAGCCATATCAGGACATATTTCTGTGTGAGTATAGAGCTGTGCGATATTACAACCCTCAAATACATCGCCGTTCTGTACGTCCGCAGGCAACGAACGTTTATAATTCACATCCTTAAAGATACTCATCAGTCTCACTCCCAAAGAAGTTATTTCTCAAATACTTATACACAGTCCATGCAAGACCCATAATAGGATCTTTATCCGACTGTATCCAGGCAATCTTTTTAGAGGCAGGTAACTTATCCCAGATTTGTTTCCTCAAGTCCATCTTTTCTTTTAGGTCCTGAATCTTTGGTGCAATAAGATTATATGCTGCCTGTTGTCCGGATAGGTCTAATATTGACATTATCACTCACCTAAATGTTTCTTAAACTGTTCATAAGGATATTCCTTCTCAGTCATACTTCCATCCTTAAACTCGATCTCGTACATGAAGCAGGTCACACCATCAGTCCAGCCTATACACCAGACATTGATAGGTATTGCACCGTTATTATGGAACCCGCCCCATCTCCACCGGATGAATGACTGGAAGCCAGGCCCGGTATTATCCACGGTGTATTCGTGACCTTCAACGCTGGCCTTGAGTTCCGTTACTTCATCCCATGGTACCTCATGCCAGTTAACCTCACGACTATCATACACCTGTTCCGACGTAGTGTACAGTTCCCACCTGCGCCGGTACTCGCTGTCAAGGTGTCTAGCTGTAGGAGTATTTGAAGGAGTATTGGAACTCATTGCCCGCATCTGTCCCCTTATATGTTCCTGTAGTCTCGTTGTCTGCTACTACCACGTACAGTGCGACCATAACCACGTCGTCAGCAGTAGTAGACAATACCATGCTTGACCCTTCATCGGTTGGATATACATTGATTGCTCCAGGTTCTGCTTCGGGAAGTGTAGCCCAGGTGTACGACCCCACAACCGCATTGACAATGTAGTTCTCTGTCAATGATGGTGTGCCTTGATCTCCGCCTGATATCTGCTGGAACTTTACAACTGTGCCTGCCTGATCGAATCCATTACTCGAAAGCCAGAACAGGAAATCCTCAACTAGGGTATTGCCGCCATCTGCGGTGATATCCCAGACAAGCATCTTGACAAGACTATTAGCAGCCCCGACGGAGATGTCTACTGTTCCGAAATCAAGCTCGTTACCTGCGCCGGTACTAATTACCGACTGGCCAGCAATTGCTGCCAGCCGTTCTGCTGCTGTGTCCAATTCGGCTACTGTCACCGTGATTGGAAACGTTCTAAATCTTACCGTTGGTGCTGCCATTGTTTCACATCCTATAACTTATATTACTCGTTGGTATTATTGATTTTCTTACCGAAGTAGAACCCAAGTACAATCATAGCCGG
>JAGLQN010000105.1 GCA_023136835.1 Candidatus Omnitrophota bacterium
GCAACAAGCTTTATCTGGAATTCGGAGGGAAACTGCTTTTCGATTATCATGCCGCGCGTGTCCTGCCCGGGTTTGACCCGAATGTTAAAATGCAATTGCTGCGGCAGCTCAAGGATCAAGCGGACATCATCCTTTGCATTTATGCCGGTGATATTGAGAGGCGCAAGATCAGAGCGGATTTCGGCATCACTTATGATGTCGACGCGATGAAATTGATCGACGACTTGGGCGATTGGGGCTTAAGTGTCTGCGCCGTCGTGATCACGCGCTTTGAAGATCAGCCTTCAGCCAAAATATTCAAGAATAAATTGGAACGTCAGGGTATTAATGTTTATACGCACCGTTATACAAAAGGATACCCGACGGATGTTGATATGATTGTCAGTGATGAAGGTTATGGGGCCAATACTCATATTGAAACGACGAAACCATTAGTAATCGTGACCGGGCCCGGCCCGGGAAGCGGGAAGCTGGCTACATGTCTTTCACAGCTCTATCATGATCACAGAAAGGGTAGGGAATCCGGTTATTCGAAGTTCGAGACCTTTCCGATATGGAGCCTGCCTTTGAAACATCCTGTCAATATTGCCTATGAATCCGCTACCGCTGACCTTCGCGATTTTAATATGATCGATCCTTTTCATCTGGAAACTTACGAAGAAACGGCGATTAACTACAACCGTGATGTCGAGGTTTTCCCGATCTTGAGAAGAATACTGGAGAAGATCACCGGCAAGAAGTCTATTTATCAGTCTCCAACGGATATGGGGGTCAACAGCGCTGGCTTTGGCATCATCAATGACGCGGTCGTGCGTGAAGCAGCGAAGCAAGAATCGATCCGTCGGTATTTTCGCTATGCGTGTGAGTACGCGATGGGCGTAACGGATAAGGAAACGGTTCAGCGCGCGGAATTGATCATGAAGGAAATGGGCGTCAAATCGGAAGACCGGAAAGTTGTGGAGCCGGCGCGTCAAGCCGCGGCCGAAGCCGAACGAGACGGCAAAGGCAATAAAGGCATCTTCTGCGGAGCCGCGATCGAACTGGGCGACGGAAGGATCATTACAGGGAAGAATTCTCCGCTGACGCACGCGGTTTCAAGCCTTGTTTTGAATGTCATTAAAGATTTATCGGGAATTCCCGACAATATCCACCTATTGTCGCCGATCACTATTGAATCTGTGTCAAAGTTTAAAAAAGATATTTTTAACCAAAAAACGGTCAGTTTGAATTTAGAAGAAGCCCTGATCAGTTTAGCCATCAGCGCGACCACTAATTCGGCGGCGCAATCGGCGCTGGAAAAACTGAATGAACTAAGAGGTTGCGAACTCCATATGACGCATATTCCCACGTCCGGCGATGAAGCGGGTTTGCGCCATTTGGGAGTGAACCTCACGAGTGATTCAAATTTCTCGACCCATGGATTCTACGAAAACTGTAAAGGCCGCTAAAACAGGCCAAATTCTCACACAACAAACAAAACTCATTCAATATTAAACAAACAGAAAAGAGGAAGTTATGCCCAAACGCGGTGACATCAAGAAAGTTCTTATTGTCGGTTCCGGACCGATTATTATCGGGCAAGCATGTGAATTTGATTATTCCGGCACGCAGGCCTGTAAAGCATTAAGGGAAGAAGGGTTTGAAGTGGTTTTAGTTAATTCAAATCCGGCGACGATCATGACCGATCCGGGCATGGCGGATAGGACCTATATTGAACCTCTTACGGTAGAAAGTTTGACCGCGATTATCGAGAAGGAACGCCCGGATGGGATCCTTCCAAACTTAGGAGGACAGACGGGCTTAAATCTTACTTCCTCTTTACACAAAGAAGGCGTTTTAAAGAAATACGGCGTTCAGATTATCGGAGTTAAGGCGGACGCGATCGAGCGCGGCGAGGACCGCGTCGCTTTTAAAGCGACAATGAACAAATTAGGCGTTCCGATGCCTAATTCCGAACCGTCCCATTCTGTCGAGGAGGCAGAGAAGATTGCTGAGGATATCGGGTATCCGGTTGTCCTGCGGCCGGCCTATACAATGGGCGGAACAGGCGGAGGAATAGCCTACAATGTCGAAGAATTACGCGCGATCGTCGCGCGCGGATTGGCCGTGAGCCTTGTCCATCAGGTACTCGTCGAAGAATCGGTATACGGCTGGGAAGAACTGGAATTGGAAGTGGTCCGGGATGATAAGAATCAAAAGATCACGGTTTGTTTTATCGAAAATATTGA
>JAGLQN010000106.1 GCA_023136835.1 Candidatus Omnitrophota bacterium
AATGTTCAATTTGCCCATAACTTGGAAGATGACCGGCTGGTCGTTATTGAGATCAATCCTAGAACGTCAAGGTCTTCGGCGCTCGCGTCGAAGGCAACCGGATTTCCGATTGCCCGCGTTTCCACAAAGCTGGCAGCGGGATTGAATATGGATGAGCTTCCATATTGGCGCAAGGGAACATTAGAAAAATATGAGCCGTGGGGCGATTATGTCGTGATTAAATTTGCCCGCTGGGCCTTTGAAAAATTCCCTCAGGCTCGTGATGTGCTTGGAACTCAAATGAGAGCTGTCGGGGAGGTCATGAGTATTGCCAAGACATTCAAGGAATCATTCCAGAAATCGATCCGGTCTTTGGAGACGAAACGCTACGGACTTGGAGGCGCGAAGAATTTCAAAGATCTTTCATTGGATGAATTGAAACAAAGGATCTCCATGCCGTCAAGCGAGCGGATATTCCTCATATACGAATGCCTGAGCAAGGGGATGAGTGTTGAGGATCTTTATCAAACGACGTTCATCGGACGATGGTTTCTCGGACAGATGAAGGAGCTTGTTGAGTTTGAAGAAGAGTTGATCAAATCGAACTGGGAGAAAATTTCCGAGCGGCAGCTTAGAACATCTAAAGAGATGGGATTCTCAGACCGTTATTTGGCCAAACTCTTTAATATTACGGAACAAGAAATCAGGCAGAAGAGAATTGCGGCCGGAATAACAGTACGGTATGAAGCGGTTCCAGTCAGCGGTATCGAGAATGCTGCTTATTACTATTCTACATACAAGGATATTAAAGATGAAGTTCCTGTTTCGCCCAATAAAAAGATCATGATATTGGGCGGTGGTCCTAACCGTATCGGTCAGGGAATTGAATTTGATTACACATGTGTCCACGCGGCTTTTGCCCTGAGGGATGAAGGTTATGAATCGATCATGGTCAACTGTAATCCAGAGACGGTTTCGACGGACTACGATACATCCGATAAACTCTATTTTGAGCCATTGACCGTCGAAGATGTGTTGAACATTTATGAAAAAGAAAAGCCCGAAGGCGTGATTGTTCAATTTGGCGGGCAGACGCCGCTGAATATCGCCCAGGAGCTGAAGGATAACGGTGTTCCGATCTTGGGAACAACACCGGAGAGCATTCATTTTGCCGAGGATAGGGAGCGTTTCCGTGAGAAGATGATCGAGCTTGGAATTCCTCAACCTGAAAGCGGAACGGCAAGGTCTTTGGAGCAAGCTTTAGAGATCGCGAAAAGAATCGGATACCCGTTGATGGTCCGTCCGTCGTACGTCTTGGGTGGAAGAGGGATGGAAGTGATCTATGACGAAACAGCTTTAAGGAAATATGCTATTGAAGCCATTGAGGTCAGTCCTGATCATCCGATGCTTATTGACAGGTTCTTGGAGAAAGCTGTTGAGACCGAGGTTGATGCTTTGGCTGACGGTGAGGATGCTTATGTCGCTTCGGTCATGGAACATATTGAGTTGGCCGGTGTCCATTCTGGAGATTCCGCGTGTTCAATACCGAGCAGGACCATTAAGGATGAGCATATGAGAACAATCGAAGAATATTCCAAGGCGATCGCCAAGGAACTGAAAGTTATTGGATTAATGAATATCCAATTTGCTATCTGCGATGACAGGGTTTATATTCTCGAGGCCAATCCCCGCGCTTCAAGGACGGTGCCGATCGTTTCAAAGGTGGCGGGCGTTTCCCTGGCACGGATCGCCACGCAGATCATGCTGGGCAAGAAGCTCAAGGATTTTCCGGAGTTGCAGGCAAAGAAAATTCCTTATGTCGGCGTCAAGGAAGCTGTATTTCCTTTTAATATGTTTCCCGAGGTGGATCCAGTGCTAGGTCCTGAAATGAAGGCGACCGGCGAGGTTATGGGGCTTGCCGAAACTTTCGGACTTGCTTTTTATAAAGCGCAAGAGTCCGCGGGATACAGGCTGCCGCTTGAGGGGAATGTATTATTAACCGTTGCGAGCAAGGATAGGGAAAATCTATTGCCTATTGCCAAGAAGATCGAATCCTTAGGATTTAATATTTTCGCAACGGAAGGGACAAATCAGTTTTTAAATAACCAGGGAATAAAGAACACGCTCATTAAAAAACTGCATGAGGGAAGACCGAATATTTCTGATGCTATTAAGAATGATGAATTGCAGCTGATCATCAATACTCCTATCGGGAGGAACAGTAAATATGACGATAGCTATATCCGTATGATGGCGATACAAAGGAAGGTGCCCTATGTAACATCTATCGCGGCGGCTGAGGTAACGATCGATGGTATTGGAGAAATGAAAAATAGCAAGGCGCTGCCGAAGGCATTGCAGGATTATCATATTCTGCTTGAAGGCCAGGAACTTGCTTTAAACGGGGCTTAATCAATAGAACAACTTACGGAGATAAAACATGAGCGGAATTTGCGGAGCGGTATCAAAAAAAGGATGCGCGCAAACGTTGTTCTACGGAGTCGATTATCACTCGCATCTCGGCACGGAGTACGGCGGGATAGCGGTGTTAGGCAAGAAGTTCAACCGGCAGATCCATAATATCAGCCAGAGCCAGTTCAAGTCCAAATTCTATGAGGATCAGCGGCACATGGAAGGCACGAAGGGGATCGGCGTGATCAGCGACTTTGACGAACAGCCGATGTATTTGAATTCTAAGTTTGGCCCTTTCTGCATCGTGACCGCGGGATTGATCGAGAATACGCAAAAGCTCCAAGCCGACCTTTTCAAACAAGGCATCTCCTTCAGCGAAGTCAGCCACGGCGGGGTTAATACAACAGAGCTTATTGCCAAGCTGATCAGTTTAGGCGACAGTATTATCGACGGTATCGAGAAGATGTTCGGCGCGATCGAAGGTTCGTGCTCTTTGCTGATCCTTCACAAAGACGGTGTTTACGCGGCCCGCGACCAGTGGGGCTATACGCCGTTGGTGATCGGGCATAAGAAACAGGAATGGATCGTGGCCTCTGAGAGCAACGCTTTACCGAATCTCGGATTTAAGATTGCCAAATTCCTTCAGCCCGGCGAGATCATTCTGATCAATGAGGAAGGGCCGGTCATAAAGCGCGAAGGCATGGACGACCAGCAGATATGCGCGTTCCTTTGGATCTACACGGGATTTCCCGCGTCGGTCTATGAAGGGATCAATGTCGAGACTGTCAGGGAACGCTGCGGCAGGGCTTTGGCAAAAAAAGATAAAGATATTGAAGTTGATGTGGCCGCGGGTGTTCCTGATTCCGGAACGGCCCATGCTATTGGATATGCCATGGAATCCGGTAAACCTTACCGGCGTCCGCTGATCAAATACACGCCGGGCTACGGCCGCAGCTACACGCCGCCGAGCCAGGAGACACGGGATTTCATCGCGACGATGAAGTTGATTCCGATCGATGATATTATCAAGGGCAACAAGATCGTGATCTGCGAAGATTCGATCGTCAGAGGCACGCAGCTTAAGAATTTCACGGTCAAGAAACTCTGGAACGCGGGGGCCGAAGAGATCCACGTCCGTCCGGCCTGCCCGCCTTTGATGTTTCCCTGCAAGTTCTGCCTCTCGACGCGCAGCACCGATGAGCTCGCCGCGCGCAAGGCGATCAGAGCCCTCGAGGGAAAAAATATTGAAGATGTCTCGGAATATCTGGACCCTCATTCAGAAAAGTATAAAGAGATGGTCAAGTGGATCGAGGAGGACATCGAAGTAACGACGCTAAGATACCAGACGATCGACGATATGGTCGAGGCGGTCGGGCTGCCGCGAGAAAAACTCTGTTTGTATTGCTGGAACGGGCAATGCCCTTCAGCGAAGGCGGGACAGAAGGCCCAGGAAGGACGCGCGGTGAAGTAACAGGAGAATAAAATCCTTAAAGATCCTAGGTCTTTAACATTTCTGTTTATCTTTAGGTCAATCCGACCGCAATTTGTTTTTCTGAGTAAGACAATAGGCTAGCCATTTATCGGGGCGGATACGGTTATAAAGCATAGGGAGAATGTAGAGGGCCGTTAGACCCGCGAGGATTGTTCCCAGAAGAATGGCTCCGCCGAAGCGTTGCGTCGGAGGGAATGTAGAGAAGAGGAAGATAGAGAACCCGGAGCCTACCACGAAAGTAGAAGTCAGGATTGGCTGCCAAAGCTCGTCCCTTACGGCTTGCCAATCTTTTGTTCGACGGAAGGCTTTGATCATGTGGATCATAGAATCAATCCCCATAGCGATCGCGACATTAGAAGCAGGAGCAGAAATAATGTCTAAAGGGATCCGGTAAATACCGAAACATCCCAAGACGGTCAATGGGATAATAAAGATACTTGCTGTCACCGCGAGCATGACCCGCAGCGAACGGGAAATCGCCCAGGTAATGACCGCAAAAAGAAGAGAAAGTTTAAGCAATCCCCAGATAAGGCTTTTGGCAACAAGTTTAGCTAAATGCCCCTGGAGATTGTAGACTCCGCCGATAATCTCGGGATAAAATCCTTCTACATCAATCGTTTTTTCTATTTCATCGACGATCTCAAGGCGCGGAACCGTACGGTAAGATTCGATCATGCGCAGAAGAAAAAGACCGTATCGACGGTCTTTTGTCACAAAACTTTTTGCGATGCCATCATTAGAAGGCATTTCCATTGCGCTTAAAAGAAGATGGCGGGGTAGCATCCACCCGAAAGGCGCGGTTTCGTGCGCTTGGGCGATCAAAACCGGCAAAGAGATCACCGACCCCACCGAACGATGTTGCTCGAGCGATTCCTGAAGCCTCCAGAGTTTATCGTATGAACTATCCGAATGGATCTTTTCACCTGTTTTCGGACGCACGACCAAAACAAGCGGGCTGCTGCCGCCGTTGCGGTCGATGTAACTGAAACCTTTGTGGATCTCGCTTTTCTTTGAAAAATAGGATAAGAGGCTCGGGTCAGAATCGATCATGGTCAGACCAGGCAAAGTCAGCAAGCATGTGACAAAAATGACCAGCATGAGGAACTGTTTTTCGAGATCAATAAATTTATATGTTCTGATCTGCGCTTCTTCGATCCTGCCGCGTTTTTTCAAATGGCTTTTGTTGGCCATTCGTAAGAACGCGGGAAAGACCGAATAGGCCACGGTGATTGCGACCAGCGATCCGATGGCTCCCGAGATCCCAAGGTCGCGCAAAGGTTTAGCGGAGACGGCGGTTAAGCTGATAAAGCCCAGAAGCGTCGTGAACATGCTCCAGAACGACGGAGAGAATGTCATTTTTACAGCGTCCCTGACGGGATCGGTCCGTTGAGGATCACAACGGAAAGCTCTCCAATTAAAGGTCAAAAAAATAATGTGTGAGAGGGTCATGACAAAAATAATCGTGCCCAAATTAGCTGTAAGAATTCCCATCGGGATTGAAAAACGGTCTGTGATCATGAATGTCCACACGCAGGCGCTTAAACAGGAAACCATTGTTCCGATGAGAACACTTTTGGAATGAAAGATAAGAAAGATAAACAAACCGAAGATAATGCACGCCAGCAGACTGAATATTTTAAGATCATTCATAAGATTGCGTTTGATTAACTCCACGACGTAAGGAAGGCCGGCGGCACGAATATGAAAATCTTTTGATTCAAAAGCTTTCATGATCTCCTCGATCTTTGGAACGATCCGGGAGAAATCCTCGTCACTTAAAAGCACGACGAGGTTTGTTGACTTTCTGTCATTTGAAATGATAAGGCGCTTCCAAAGAGGGCTATCAATGGCCTTACGTAAATTTCCGGGACCGGCGTGCGTCAAGCTGTTAACCGACGCAATTCCGTCGAGGTTAGCGAGCGCTTCACTTAAGGAGTGGATCTTTTTTTTATATTGTTCGTCGGTGATCTTTCCCGTCGCAGAAAGGATCAGCTGGGCGTCTTTCCGGACAAAGAGGCGGTCGATTAAATGCTCGCTTTGGAATTGAGGGTCATCACTGGAGAAAAACAGATTATCATCAACTGTCGGCGCCAGATCGACAAACGCGAACAGGCAGGCCGCGCTGATCAGTGCCAGAAGGATAAAAGCGATGACTTCGCGGGGAAGAGCTTTGTAAATACGCGGGATTTGCTTGAAGATAATAGAAAGGCTTTCTTTTAATTCTGTAGTTTCTCGTTTTTCCATATGTTCACTATTCTATGGGAAAAGAAAAAATTAGTAAAGAAAACATTTGTTCAGGCTTTGTTAGTACTTTGTTGGCGCTCATTGTTTTATGGAAAATATGTGATCATTACTATATAACACAAAATAGCTTAAATGTGACAAAAGCAAACCATCTGAAAAGATGGGACCCCGGTTTTGCTGATTGTTTCTTTATTCTGCTGAACTGGGACCTGTAAAACCGAACGCAAGCGATTTGATTGGACTATTTTGCTTCAAGGGATGCCGGTGAATCGAAACAGGCCGTCATGGATTCGGCTGTGCAGGGGCAAAGTCGCGGATCCTCAAAAGGACGGTTAACATATTATTTTGCACTATTGTCCCAATATAACCTGTT
>JAGLQN010000107.1 GCA_023136835.1 Candidatus Omnitrophota bacterium
ATCACCCGTATTGTGTTTTTTCTTACTCTTTTTTACGTTGGCCCAAACCCAATCAATGCCAGCTTGCACCATTTCGTGTATGTTTATTTCCGCTTCAATAGTTATCTTGCCAGAGGCTATTTTTGTATCATCTTCATCTGTGGCAATTTCACCACCATTTTTAACAACGGCAAAACGGCTATCTCCGGGTGAATAATAACCGAAAACATCAAGTGGGCTTTCACACGAATGAAAACCGCCTTCGGCACAGCGAACAACCTCGCCCTCATGCTCGTATGTTTCGCCGACCTCATATTGAAAATCTCGGCATTTAAGGTCTTTATCAAAACCTTTGTAAGCTACTATTTCTTTAGTCATTTTTATAACCCTCCTACACTATCTGGTTTTCCCAATTCGTTAATAAGTTTTATCTCGGTTTCGGCTTCCTCAACTTGATTATAGCACAGTCTAGCCAGCAAGTCCAACTCCATCGCCCTTGATTTTCTCCCTTGCCGTGTGGCGTTTCCGGCTCTGACAAGGTAATCTTTCGCGCTTGCGCTTTCCTGCCGGATTACCTCGTTAAGTTCGTCAATGCGGTTCAATTTCCTCTATCCTCTGTATAACGCTCGTAAATGTGTTCAACCGCATCGTCCTTGCCTTCGGCATCCAAATACTTTTCGGCCATTTCCTTCAACCATCGTGGGGCTGAATTATAGACATAAGCCTCAACACGGGGTTTTCCCTCGACCCAGCCCTCAACCTCAATTTCCTCTGCATGGTCAATATAAAGGTCGTCATGGGGGCCGTTCACGATTAAAATGCACTTCATTTCAACCTCTGTTATCATACCACCCTCAACCATAATTGGCATGGTAAATTGATATTCAGTGTGAAAATTATAGTCTGAGTTCCATTTAACCATTTTCTTTTCCCCGTGCTTTCCCAATTACAGCATCAAACATTTTGCAAGCTGAATGTGTTAGGCAAATATCTGGGTCGTTGTACGCATATATTAACGCTTCAAGCATTTCTGGTGCAGCAGATATTAGGTGAGCATTGGCTTCGGACTCTTGAATACCGATGCCACCTTCAACATGGTTTGAACTTTGAATACTGCAAATATCATCTGTGTATTCGTTACCATCCTTATTTACCTTACCGCACCAATGATTGTGTGCGCCTTCTACGGAGTCTAGGTCGCCAACCATTTTAATTTTGCCATATACTTCCCAAGGCCCTTGTGTAAATTTATTAGCCACTTTCTCTCTCCTAATGCCACAAACCATCTGTGGCGTGTTTGATTTCATATCAAGTATAATCCCACAATCCACCCCCATTGTCAACAAAATAATCTAAAATAAATCACTTTTTATGCTTGCAATGTCCATAGATATATGCCTATAATGATGCATGACAAACAAACAAAAACTACTTAAGGTGCAGGAAAGCTGGCAAGTCGCGCTGGATTTCATGGAAAAAACGGGCATGAGGCCGTCTAGGTTGGCTCTCAATGCTGGTCTGTCCAAAAATACCCTCCGAGGGGTGGATATGGACAAACTGCCTAGCGGGAGTACCTTGCTGGCACTCGAACAGTATATTAGAAAGGATAAATATAAATGACCTGTAAAACATGCAGCGGAAAAGGCTGGATTACCAAAATGAGAATGTCGCCCCGGCGTGGCTCAAGGGCTGGACAAATAAAGGCCAGCGAGAGCCGCTTTGATTGCCCAACGTGCAAGGCAGACCCAAATCTTAGCCTTATTAAGCAAGACCCTAAAAAAGTGTCACAAGTCGCAGCTTTAGCTAGAAAGTTAGGGTTGTTGATTAGGGTTGATGGGTTGCCGTTTGGGAAAAGCCAAAATGGATAATTGGGACAGGCTCTTTCTGTTGACGCTTTTTGCAGCAGGAACAATTTTGCCTCTTATGGCAATGATTTAACGAAGCGGGGCGGTGAGAATGGTGTGCCTCGACGGAGGTTATGGGGTTCGAGTCCCTTGCTGGAATGGCTACATAGGCGGTTCAATTCCGCACTCACTGACAATGTTGACGGCCAGCCCCCGTTTCGTTAAGCTACCAAAATAGGGAGAAAAATAATGAAAATATCAGAACAAGAAAATGACACCCTAGCTATGTTAATGGGGCTTCCAGAAGGCCATAAGGTAACTAGTGGCGACCTAAAGAACTATTTACATGGAAGCACAGGAAATGGTTTATATATTAACCACATTACAGTTTCAACATGGGTTGAAAAATTCTGGGATAACGAATAGAGCAAACTGCCGGGGGTGTGATTCCCCCGGACTTTTTGAGGGAGAGAGATTATGGAAATTATCGGATATTACGTCATGCTTGGCCTTGGTGCTGGTGCAGTTGGTACTGTTGTCGGCCCGTCAAGAACAGCAAAAATCGTGGGTTTTTGTGGTGTTCTTTTACTTGTTTTCGCGCATAAAATCCTATGAAAGACTTACCGCCACATAATCTACAAGCGGAGCAGACCCTCTTAGGCGCAATTCTAACGGATAATGAAGTTATGGAACGGGTCGCTGAGTACCTTCTCCCGCATCATTTCGCCATGCCAGAACACGGCATATTATACGACAAATGCAAGCAACTAATTGACGAAAATCAAACCGCTAATACCATAACCCTAGCCGCCTCATTGGCTGATGAACTCCCCACTGTTGGCGGTGTAGAATACCTTGCACAACTTATGGGGTCAGCCGTTACCATTATCAATTCCGGCGAATATGGGCGGATAATCTACGACCTTGCCCAAAAACGCGAACTCATTCACCTATCCGAGTATATCGCAGAATCAACGAGAACACAAGCTGAACATTCAGAGATTATCGAAACGGTTGAGCGCGAACTAACCGCCCTGACTGACGACAATTCGCATGATGTTAGCACCCCCAAAAGCCAGATGGGGTTGGCAATAGCTAATATTGAAGCAGCTTTCAATGGTGACATTCCTCCGGGTCAAGAAACTGGCTTGACTGACCTAGACAACATATTAAGCAGATTGCGCGATGGAAGTGTGTATGTTATCGGTGCTAGACCATCAATGGGTAAATCAGTACTTGCCTTGCAAATAGCCGAGAAAATATCCGAAACAAAACCAGTTTCCTTTTTTAGCTTGGAGATGCCAGCAGAAGAATTACAGGAACGGCGCATTTCAACCCATGCCAATATCAGTTACGAGGCCTTGCGGGCTGGGACAATAACCTCAGACGAAATGAAACGTTCTGTGGAATCTTCCAATATTTTAGAGCAAAAACCTATGTTTGTCAACGATAAACCGGGGGTATCCGTTGAATATATCCGCCGCCATGCTCGTAGGCAAATGCGTAAAACTGGTGTCAGGGCAGTGTTTATTGACTACCTGCAACTCATGTCTGGCGATGGTTTTAATCGGGTTGATATCATAGGCAACATTACTCGTGGATTAAAGACACTCGCCAAGGAGCTACGTTGTCCTGTGGTGGCTCTCAGCCAACTTAACAGGGGGGTAGAGGGCCGAGATAGCCAAGTCCCTAGGATGTCGGATTTGAGGGAATCAGGCGATATCGAACAGGACGCAGATGTAATCGTGTTTATACATCGAGAAGAACAAAGCCTTAATCAAAGGAAGCTGGCCATGAGAGAGGGCGAAACCACGGACAGTTTCAACAAACGACTTGACGGTCACGCCAACATGATAGCCGAGGCAAAAGGACTTGCAGACCTAATCATAGCCAAGAACCGCCAAGGCATTACAGGAATGATTGAATGTGGGTTTGATGGGGCGCATATGAAATTTACGAACATAGCACATACAGGAGAAAGATGAGTTATTTGGTCATATATGGGTACTATGAGTACCGATGGTAAAACAAAAATAAACCAGCCTTTTAATACCACTTGACTAATACTAAAATAGGGATAAAATAACCACGTCCCCGGTCTAGAGCGTTGAACTATGCTCCACGCCGTTTTCCCTCCAGCGTGTGTACCGGGGACGACTTTATTAAATAAAACCCTTGCGGATAACTCCGTTTAATGGTACTATTCAGCTCCAGCAGAGGTTTGCAAGCCTCGGCCATAATCGTTTCTCCTTCTCACGAGGGCCACGCTGGAGCTGATTCACCCCGAGAAGGCGAGAAGGACTACCAATGCCACGTATAAGAACCGTTAAACCCGATTTCTGGAAAAGTGAAGCCCTTAGTGAGCTTCCACCAGAAACACATATGCTTGCTTGCGCCCTCCTGAATTACTCCGATGATGAAGGCTATTTCAATGCCAATCCTAGATTGGTAGCGGCTGAATGTTGCCCTCTCCGTGAGCTTTCAGTGAGCGTTCCAGACAGCCTCAATCACCTAGTAAAAATAGGCTACATTAGGCTAGGCATTGGCGAGGATGGTAAAGCCTATGGTCATATCATTAATTTTCTTGAACATCAATTTATCAATCGGCCTTCTGAAAGCAAAATCAGTGTGTTAGAGATTGTGTGGGATGTTACAAGCACAGCTCATGGAATACTCACGGAGCCCTCCATGCTGGAAAGGAAAGGAAAGGAAAGGAAAGGAAAGGAACAGTCAAAGAAGGAATTTGATTTAGCTTTTGCAGACTTCTGGAGCCTATACCTAAAAAAGGTTGGTAAAGGACAAGCAGAGAAAGCATTTAAGTCTTCTTTGAAGATCACTTCCTTAAATCAAATAATGGAAGGTCTTGCGCGATACAACGAAGCCAACGCCACAACCGAACAGAAATATATCAAACACCCCGCAACATGGCTAAACGGTAAATGCTGGCTAGACGAATACGAAACAGCCCCGCAGATGCTATCAGCCAAGGAACAAAAAGATTTAATGACTAGAAAAATGGCAGAGAAAGGGTTAAACTAAAATGACCAATGATAAACCAACCTGTTCGGTATGTGGAGAACCAATGCAACCGGGCGAACTAATGTTCAAAATCCACGGCTCTTTAGGCCCATGCCCAAAGCCACCACTACCAAAAGAAAAAACCGAACTTGAACAGCTACGGGAAGAAAATGAATTATTATGGCAACTATTGGCCCCATTTGCTCTCTTTGCTAAACCAGCCGCACTTGAGATTGCTGGTGGTGACCCTGATAAAATTGGCAAATCAGTTATCCAGCACGAAAACCAAGCGTTATGTTGGGGTGCGTTTCTGATGGCGCGTGAGGAATGGGAAAAAATGATAGCAGAAAGGGAAAAACAATGATAACAGCATGGACACCTAATGGTCGCGACACCCTAGAAATCAACGGCCCGATAAACAAAAACCGCCTACTCGACACACCCTTGCATGACGAAAAATCTGACCGCTGGAAAATCAAGGAGAAATCCAATGACAAGTGAATGGGCAAAAGACGCACACAACCATATAGACAAAAAGCTGGAAACATTGCTTTGTGTGTTGCGTGGTAGGTCTAGGCCAATAGACCATGATATTGCAGACACAATCGAAACCCAAGCCAAGCAGATAGTGATGCTCGAGGGCGAACTTGAAGGCAACAAAATATTTGTTGAACACCACAGGGAGCAGATAGAGGAATTAATTGGGGCTTTGGAACCTTTTGCAAATTATGGCGAGGCCCTTGGAGGACAACTGATTAGTGATATGCGGGTAATGGCTGAATTATGGGATAATAAGATAATTGTTAAAGATTTAAAGCAAGCCCACACCATCCTAGCCAAACACAACAAAAGGGATGGGTGATGTTTAGTTGGTTTAAGAAAAAGAAGGAAAACGAATGGATTTGCGTCAATGAGTTTTGGGGCTGTGATAAGTATGTGGAAAGCCTTGTCCACCACCCCGATAATAGCCGCATGGTTGATTTGCACGTTGTTAACGGGAATGTCCACCACGGCATGACGGGTTTTTACTATGATGGCGAGTGGTACACCGATGATTACTTGCCCGGATGGGGTGTGCATTTCAGGAAAGCAAAAGTAACCATTGTTGCATGGCGGGAATTGAAAAAGGAACAAACCAAATGAATATACCTATGAAAGACGGAAAGCCGGATTTTGAAACAATTTCTGCTAATATCCACGACTGCCATTACACCAAAGGTGGAAAAATCCTCAAAGCCCTCTATTCCCACGCATTAGGGGAAGCGGCGAAGGTGGCGGAAGACGGCCAATATATTTATGAAGGTGAAGCAATAGAAACAGCTAAAGACATTACCCAAGCAATCCTAGAATTAAAGGATAAAACAGAATGAATATCCTCTACATAATCCTCGTAACCACCTCAATCTTTTCAGGTGACGAAGTATGGATTCAGAGGTATGATATAAACAGCCAGCCCATAAGGCCCATGACCTTAGATGTTTGCATGGAAAAGGCGGGGCAGCTAACGAGAAACAGCGAAAACGATATATTTTGCTGGCCATATGAGGCTATAAAATGAACCACGAGAAATACAAAATAGTCCTACCAAAGCCCCCATCGGTTAACGCCCTTTATTCCACGGACTGGCGAACCAAACGGAGATTCAAATCCCCAAAATACAAGGCATGGCTGGCAGAGGCAGAAGTAGCCCTATGCACCCAAAAGCGGCAAGAGTTCAAGGGTGAGGTGATTGTCAAAATATCGGTGGGCAAGCAGAATAAGCGCCGTGAAGATATCAGTAACCGGATTAAGGGAGTCGAAGATTTTCTAGTGAGCCAAGGAATTATTGAGGACGATAGCAAAGTGATGTACATTAGCGCATGGTGGGAAAAGACCATAAGCGGATGTGTAGTTTCGATTGGACAAGCTGATGAATAAGATACCAACATTGGAAAAGCCCTATGATATGCACCCGAACAAATGGCGGGCATATCTGATTGAGTGCCGCAACCGAGGGCAGTTTTATGTCGGTCAACTTGGGGGCTGTGGCGTGGCCCGTATCCCTAGCCCAACAAATCATGGACAAATCAATGAAGGAAATAAAAACCCTTGAGGAAGGCTTAAAAAGCCTATTAGAGAGCCAAGCCAAGCTAATCAAGGCGGCTGAAATCTTGGGGGTTGACGAGTTTACCGTGTATCGTTTGAACAGAGAACTGGCAAAGACGAAGGAGGAAATAAATTGATTAATTTACTCACTAAATGGATGTTTATGATTGCATATCTCATAACTTTGGCCGTGGTGTGGTTTGTTTTTGACACCGAATTATCCAACGATGTTATGCAAGGAGCATTTAACGGCGTTGTCCTTATGGCCCTTGGCATGATATATAGCGGGCAAATGAAATAATCCTTGCTTTCCCTTACCATAAGGGGTAGAATGGGGGCATTCACTATTCACTTAGGAATTTGTAATTGGACAATGGCTAAAGGAGAATAAAATGTATAATATCAGGGTAAATCCTGACCCGTATAACGGTGACATCGGCGTTAATCCCGCAACCATAAAGGGTGTTGGCGAAGTTTAACTACAATCTGTGGCGGTAACCGCAAGGAGCCGGACAACCAGCACCGAAGTTCAACGCTAGGATGGTATCTGGCCTAGCCCGCAGATAATTAGGACAGCAATAGTGACTAAAAATAATACAAGCTTTACAAAGGATAACCAGCCAGCCACGGGAGCGAGTAACAAGCGCCGGACGGTAATGACTGATGCCCTTATGCTATCCCTCAATCGTGAGGTAGAAGGCATCATAGATGCCGACGGTAAGCCCACGAAGCGCCTAAGCATGATTGCTGACAAACTAACCGAGAAAGCCTCCGAAGGCGATACACAGGCCATTAAAGAGGTTTTTGATAGAACCGAGGGCAAGGCGGCTCAAGCTATCCAGCTATCAGGTGATGAGGATTCCCCACTTCAAATCGTGCTAAAACAATATAATGTCAAAGATTGAGATACCACATAACTGGAATCCAAGGGATTATCAACTTCCCTTTTGGAAGTATATGGAACAGGGCGGCAAACGTGCCGTTCTTGTTTGGCCTCGAAGGCATGGCAAAGATGATGTGTGTTTACACTACCTCGCTACTGCCGCATTACAGAAAGCCGCAACCTATTGGTATATGCTCCCAGAGGCCGCACAGGCCCGCAAGGCCATTTGGAAGGCCATTAACCCCCATACTGGCATAAAGCGAATAGACGAGGCATTTCCCCCTGCTATCGTGGCTAAGAAAAACGACCAAGAGATGTATATAGAGCTGATTAACGGTGCATCCATCCAGATCGTAGGCTCTGATAACTATAACAGCCTTGTGGGTTCCCCACCTTTGGGCGTTGTGTTCTCTGAATGGGCCTTGGCTAACCCTAATGCTTGGGCTTATTTACGTCCTATCTTGAGGGAAAACGGCGGATGGGCTGTGTTTAATGGAACGCCCCGTGGTCGCAATCATCATTCAAAGATGTTTGAAGCTGGTCTGACTGATGATGAATGGTTTAGCGAGCGCCTTACATTCGAGGATGCCGATGTATTCACCAACGAACAAATGGACAAGGAACGAAAGGAGTACATACGGGAACACGGCATAGACCAAGGCGTTGCCCTGTTCGAGCAAGAATACCTATGCAGTTTTGATGCCGCTATCCTTGGTGCTTACTATTCCGGAGAGATGGCCAAAGCCTTGAAGGGTGGCCGGATAACCAAAGTACCGCACGATAACGGCAAGGTTGTCCATACCATGTGGGACTTGGGGAGGTCAGATAGAACGGTTGTCTGGTTCTTCCAGATAGTCGGCACCACTTGGCATATTATAGGCTGTCTTGCTAGCAGCGGTGTGAACATAGATTGGTTCATAACAGAGATGGACAAAAAGAACTGGAATTGGGGGACTGATTACATACCTCACGATGGTAGCCATGAACGCCTTGGCATGGATAAGAGCATTGACGGTCAGATGCGGGACTTAGGACGAAAAGATGTGGTGGTTGTTAAATCACCACCCGGCAGCGTACAGGTGGGCATTAACGAGGTACGCAAGCAGCTTAACCTTTGCTGGTTTGACGAGGATGAGTGTAAGATGGGTCTTGAAGCCATGCGTATGTACCGTAAAGGATGGGATGATACGAACAAGGTATTCAGGGATAAGCCTTTGCATGATTGGACTTCTGACTATGCTGACGCCTTTAGAACCGGGGTTATGGGCTATCAGGAGGAAATAAGTGCAGCCCCATTAGATTATAATGATGCTGGAATAGTGTAGAACAAACCATAAACACGCTTGCACTACGTTCGTAGTTAGTGTATAGTAACGAAAGGCCGCAGGATTGCGCCCGAATCCCTTTGATGGAACTACCAAATGCTAACAAATGAAGAAATCCTATCCCTAGTACGCCAAGAGTCCAATGCGGCGGAATCCTATGTAACCAGCGAAATAAGCGAAGAACGCGAGGATGCGCTTGAACGCTATCTTGGCGAAGATTACGGCGATGAAATGCCGGGGCGCTCAAAGGTCATTGATAGGTCAGTATTCGAGGTTATCGAATGGGCTATGCCTTCCATTATGCGGGTGTTCTCGTCTGGTGACGATGTGGTTGAATACACACCCAAAGGGCCAGAGGACGAGGAAAACGCCAAACAGGCTACCGATTACGCTAACTTTGTATTCTATTCAGATAACCCCGGCTTCCTGATTCTTAATACATGGTTCAAAGATGCCTTTCTAGCCAAGATGGGTGTTGTTAAAAGTTGGTGGGAAGAAAAGACTACCATTGAGCATGAGAGTTATAGCGGGCTTACAGATGACGAACTCATGGTGTTCGAACAAGATGATGAGGTTGAGATAACCGCCCTTACTTCCTACGGCATGGATGGTATAGAAAGGGAAGATAACGAAACTGCTATACTCGGCATGGACGGTTTGCCACTACCCAGCGTCTATGATATTGACATTAAGCGCACGATTACCGATGGCCGCATTAAAGTAATGCCAGTGCCACCCGAAGAATTTTATATTAGCTCACGCTCTGCTGACCCTGATACTGCGCCATACCTTGAGCATCGCACCAACAAAACCCCCACTGATTTGATTAACGAAGGCTTTGACAAGAAGATTGTTGAAAATCTACCGGGTGATGATAACAACGACCCTAACGGTGAACGTGAAACCCGTATGGGCCAAACCTATGACGAAGAAGATAGATCAGACAATGCCATGCGTGAGATTGCCATACATGACAGCTATGTATGGCTAGACAAGGGTGAAACTGGCGTTGCTGAACGCTATAATGTAATATGGGCTGGCGAGGTTATCCTTGAGTGCAAACCAACCAGCAAGCAGCCATTCAGCCTTATATCTCCCATTCCCATTCCCCATCGTGCCTATGGCCTGTCTTTCGCTGATATTGTAAGCGACTTACAGCGTATTAAAACCACGCTGCTTAGACAGACACTTGATAACCTTTACCTATCTAACAACCCTGAACGCGAAGTTGATATCAAGAAAATCGTGTCTATGGACGACTTCTTGATGACCCGCCCCGGTGGGATTAAGCGCGTCAAAGAGATAGGAGCCACCCGTGAAATAAGCCACCCATTCGTAGCCCAACATAGCTTTGCCATGCTTGACGGCCTCGATAGCATGATAAGCAATCGCACAGGCATTAAAGATGCTGTGACAGGCGTTGATGCTGATGTACTGGCGAATGAAACGGCCACGGCAAGTAACAACAACATGGCTGCGGCCAATCAGCGTATTGAGATGGTAAGCCGTATATTTGCAGAAACGGGCGTTAAGCACTTATTCCGCAATATGCTACACCTTATGGTGCAACACCAAGACAAGCCCCGCACAATCAGGCTCCGTAATGAATGGGTAGAAGTAGACCCACGTACATGGAATGCTGAAATGGATGTTACTATTGAGGTCGGGCTAGGACACGGCAACAAAGACCAACAGGTCGGCCACCTGATGAACATCCTCACTTGGCAGAAAGAAATGCTGGCTAGCGGCGGTGTTCAGGCCGAAGATGGGCCGCCTATGGTTAAGCCCAAGCATATTTACAATACCTTTGAAAAGGTCATTAAGGCTGTTGGCTTCAAGAATGTGGATTCCTTTATGGATGACCCCGGTGATGGCCCATTGCCACAACCAGAGCAAGGCCAAGACCCCAACGCTGCACTAATCCAAGGCCAGATGCAGATTGAACAAATGAAGCTGCAAGGCAAGCAAATGGAACTGCAAGCCAAGATGTCAGCCGATGACGTTAAGGCCCAGCGCGAACATGAACTCGCCGTGGCCAAGCTACGCCTTGAGCAAGAGAAACTAGAGATTGACCGTGAAAAGATTAGGGCTGATATGCAACAAACAGCCGCCAAGATTGAATCGGACAAAGACCAAGCTGCGGCGAAGCTATACGCTGATGTTGAACGTGACCGATTAAATGCACAGGAAGCCGATAAAGACCGGGTTCTAAACATATCAGAAAACCAACGGAATCGTGAAGCAAAGGCAGCTTCGCCGCAGCGCCAAGTCAAAGTTGAACGTGACGAAGATGGTAACCTTGTAGGCACAATGGATGCTGCTGAATGACTAACGAGGTAACAGAAGGCATATTGCCTGTTGGCACAAGTCTAAAGAACTTAGACACCACCATTGTAGAGCAAACAGACGGGACGCCAGCCCATCGTGAAACTGTTGTTATAGGCGACCCTGCTATTAATGGAGCAAGGGTAAATCTGGAATCAGAGTTGGGTCGCTACATATTGCCCGTCACTGACCCGGTAGCCACTAGCAAGCTGATTTGCGCCCTTGAAGGTTTGATTACCGAACAGAAAATAACCAATCGCCACTTGGCAGAACTTAACGGCGAAACATTTACAGATAAGGACTTGATATAATGACCATTCTACAAGACCCCCTCAATGGGAATACAGCGCGAGTCGATAGCGATAATCGCCTTCAAGTCGCGTCAGTTAGCGAAAGCATCCAGCACAGCACTAGCCATGACAAAGGCCAAGCATACCAAGTGCAAGGAACAGCCACGTTGGCCAGTGGAACAGTGGTGGGCCTTCAATTCGAAAATACATCCAGCGACAAGGATATGGTGATTTCCTATGTCCGTTCCCAGATTATTGATGCCGCAGGAGGCACAGTCTTACCAAGTGTTGAGAATTATCTTCTTATGCAGTTTGGCCGCACCTATGCAAGCGGTGGCGCACAAGTGACCCCAGTAAACATGAACACTGGTTCCGGCAACCAAGCAGAGGCCACTATCTACAATGGCGGTGCCACCCTAGCCGGAACGGGCGTAGAGTTTGACCGCGAATATTGGAAAGCCGAGGCCGAATTGGTGCGCTTCAACAAAGAAGGTGCAATGATTGTTGGGCCTAATGATACCTTCGACATATCTTTTGTTGGTGACCATACATCCGGCACTGGGTACGTCCGTGTTTCCTTTATGATGGTTGAACGCTCTACAACGGGCAGCGGTAGCTAATGATTGAAGCCAAGCTGATTGATGGACTAACAGGTGATGCCCTGCATACCCATGACCCATACGGGCATGGTTCTATGTTGGCCGTCACCAATTTCCATGAGGCTCACGGCTCTTTCAAGGCTACACAGTCAACGTCTGCACAGACAATAACCTTGACCGAACCGAGTGTCGGTGGAGCCTTAGCAATAAGCTCATTATTAATCAGCGCCAGAAAAAGCCAAGGTAACTCCATTACGATACGATTCACGGACGAAACCAACACGGAAGTTGTATTTGCTCAACTGCTAACCAACCTTGATGTTAGTGTACCGATTGCCATCACCCACGGTTGGCGGGGGTGGAAGGACGCGAGGTTGGAACTAACCACAACGGGAACCGACCAAGTTAATATAACGGTGGGGTATTCCAAGCTTGAACGTGGCGTACCTTTTGATGCGTGGGATGCTATGCGATAATGCTTGCTGGACTCTTGCTTAACGAGCCTGTCGGTGGCTTCAAGGTAAAGCGGAAATGCCCCCGCAACGGGATATTAAACGGGCGTTTTGTTATGATGGCTGGCGTTCAGTTTGACACCGAGTCAGCACCAGAGCCACAAATAATCAAGGCATTAGTCAAAGAGGTTAAGAAACTAAAGCTACCAAAGCAAGTAAGAACACGGGCATTAGCCTTTGCAAGCAGGATAGACACGGATGATAAATTGGGACTTTGCCGCGCTGGGGCAGATCACACCGCATATAAGGGACTTCTGGAATTGGTTAAAAAGCATATTAGCGAAGAAGAAGAAATGGCGCTTGTAATGATTTTGTTGGGTGTTGCATAAATAACACAGTTGCATTATTGCAACACCTGTGTTAAAGTAGAACAAACAAGGAACAAATATGGCTTATCGTAATATCCCCCAACCTACCTATGGCCCCGGCCTACTGGATATAGCCCCTACTGTTGGGCCACAAGATTATCTTGCTAACTACCTAGCAGCTAACGAGGCTTGGCGCTTTCCCGGTGGTGGTAACGTAGAGACAGGCCGGGTTTTGCCTTCCCTCCCCCAGCCAGTATCCGAAGCTGCTACCGGGATTCCTATGCCACAAATAGCCCCATTGCTCGCAGAGGGTATGGGTGAAGGCGATAACCGCGAGCGTTGGATGGGCAGAACAGAAGGTACGGGCGACTTTATGACTGACCTCGGAGCCTTTGCCGAAGGTATCCCCGGATTGGTTCAAGGTGCTTATGAAAGCCCACTTGGCTATGCGTTGCCCTTTGGTTTTCCCTACAAGGCTGCCCAAGAGTTCGGTATCCTCGGCGATGGTCGCCCTAGTGGTGGTGTGCCATCAGGTATGCCGCAGCAGGGTGGTATTCTTGATTGGCTTGACCGTATGTATCAAGGCGCTGATAGGTTTGGTGGCCAACAGCAACGCCCCGAAGGTTTGGAAGAACAAAAAGCTGCTATTGCTGCTGATATTGAACGTAGACAGCAAGAACGTGCCGCAGCCGTAGCAGCAAGCGCAGCAGCCAAGATGAGGCCCAGCGGCGTGGGCCGCGATAGTGGCAGGAGTTATTCTGCTGCTGACGCAAGGGAAAGAGCAAGCAGACAAAGAGACCCATCGGCTAAATATGGTGGTAGAGAGTACGGTAGATAACAAAAAGGAAAGCAAAATGAGTACAGAAGCACAACAAGAAGAAGTAAGGGACGGCCAAGAAGCAACCCTGTTGTTGAGTAACAAACTATTAAAAGATGCCCTTGCTGGGGTCGAAAAAGCATATCTCGAAGCATCCCTAGAGGTGCCTGTCGAGGACGATATATCCCGGTTCCGTTTTCTGGAAGGGATTAAAGTGGCGCGTATGGTTGCCCAACACCTTGAATTTTATGTCAAGAATGGTCAATTAAGCGCGTTTGAACTGGAACGACTAGACGGGAATAAAACCCACTAGTCACAAACAACGCCAGCCGTGAGGCTCGCTAATCTCTAAGGAGAATAAACATGGAAGTCAACACGGCCCCGGCCACTGATAACCAACCAATGTCGCAAGACGCGGCTGCGGAACATCTTGCATCACTCTTGGTAGACAGCCCTGCTGCACCTACCACACCCGATAGCGAGGAACCCACAGAAGAACTGGAAGCCACGGAAGTTACCGAAGCCGAAGGAACCGAAGTGGAATTGGATGCTGTTTCAGACGAAGAACCAGCAGACGAGTATGAAGCAGAGGCAGTAGCAGCCGATGAAGCCGAGGCATCTGATTACATCGAAGTAGATGGCGAACAGATTACCCTTGATGAAGTCGGCAAAAGCTATATGCGCCAAGCTGATTACACCCAAAAGACGCAAGAACTGGCTGAACAGCGTAAAGCTTTTGAGGCAGAACAAACGTCTATCGCACAAGAGCGCGAACACCTAAAGCAAATGCTTGAGTTTGCGGGAAAGAATAGTGAACCTGAACCCGATTGGGTACAGCTTGCCACTGATGACCCGCTTGAGTACACACGGCAAAGAGCAATCTTTGATGCAAAGAAAGCTGAAAACGAGGTGGCCACAGCAGAACGTGACCGTCTAAATCAGATAGAAGCGCAGCAAAGACAGGCTAATGCAGCTAAATATGTTGAAGAACAGAAGGACATACTGAGTGACACAATACCCGAGCTAAAGGGTGAAACAGGTCAACAGTACCGTTCCGATATTCTCACTTACATGGCTAATTGTGGTTGGTCTAAAGATGAAATCGGCCAAATGTACGACTCACGCGCAGTTATCGCCATTGACAAAGCTCGCAAATACGATGCCCTAACTAATAAAGGCAAAGTGGTAGCGAAGAAAGTCAAGGGTGTGCCGAAGGTGGTAAAACCCGGTGTCCAAACGTCCAAGAAGGCCAAAATGGTTACTTCGCGTAAAAAGGCACAGGCCCGCGCTCGTCAATCGGGAAGCGTTGATGATGCTGTTGCAGCATTGCTGGCGCTTTAGCTAAACAAGGAGTAATGTAAATGGCTTCCCCCACAAACACTTTTCAAACCTATGATGCCATCGGTAATCGTGAAGATTTAGTCGATGTCATCTACAACGTAGCACCGTGGGAAACCCCGTTGCTATCATCCATGCCAAGCGTAGCCGCTACTGGCACATTCCACGAATGGCAGACTGATACACTGGCTTCCCCAGCACAGAACGTCCAGATTGAAGGTTCAGATGCTTCCACCGATGCTACAACCGCTACTGTTCGTCTTGGCAACTATTGCGCCATTTCAGACAAAGTTGTTCGCATCTCTGGTTCGCAAGAAGCAGTTGACAAAGCTGGCCGTGCTAAAGAAATGGCTTACCAGTTGGTAAAACGTGGCCGTGAGCTTCGTACCGATATTGAGCTTATGATGTTTGATAACACTGTTCGCGCAGTTGGTACTGATACTGCCGCCCGCGATAATGCTGGTATCGAAACATGGATTGACACAGCTACCTCTGCTGGTGCTGGCGGTTCTGATGGTTCACTTGGCACAACCGCACGTACCGATGGTACTCAGCGTGCCTTCACCGAATCTCTGTTGCTTGACGTACACCAAGCAGCTTGGACGGCTGGTGGTAACGCTGACAAACTGTATCTTGGTGCTTTCAACAAACGTGTAGCTTCTGGCTTCACTGGCGTTGCGACCAAGTTTAAAGATGTTGATGACAAAAAGATTATCGCAAGCGCAGACGTTTATGTGTCTGACTTCGGTGAACTGCAAATCATCCCATCCCGTCAGGTTCGTTCACGTTCAGCTATCTTGGTTGATACCTCAATGCTTGCCTATGCTACTCTGCGTAATATGCAGACGAAGGACTTGGCCCGCACAGGTGATTCCGAGCGTAAACAGCTTATCTGCGAATGGACTCTTGAAGTTCGTAACGAAGCTGCTCACGGTATCGTGGCTGACCTTACAACGGCCTAATCTTAACCCACGAATAGGAGAAAGATTATGTCTATCTTACCACTTAACCACATCGTTCTGAACGTAACAGAAACCGATGTGTCAACTGCTGGTAGCGTTTGGGTTGTTTGCCCATCTGACGGCAAGATTGTTTCGATTTCATCTGTTACTGACGGCGTACTTGCTACGGCACCCGCTGTCATTACGGTTGAACTAGGCGGTACTGCCGTTACTGGCGCAACATTATCCATCACGCATACTTCAAGTGCTGCTGGTGATGTTTACACAGCCGTTCCTACGGCGTTGAACCATGTAACGGAAAATCAGGCGATTGAAATTATTACGTCTGGCGCTTCCACCAATACGGTATCAGCGACTTATTCTGTTGTCGTTGAACTGACTACCAACTAAGGCTCTGGGGCTGGCAATAATGCTGGCCCCGTTACCTTAGCATAAAGGATTTACAAAATGAAAAAGGCAACAAAGAAGGCAGAAGTTAAAGAGGTTGTTGAAGAAGCGCCAAAATCTCAAACAGCCAACGTGCTCATCAGAACAGGCAACGTATGGATGAATGGCGCTAAGTTCTTGCAGTTTGATATTGTAGAGCTGACACCAGAACAAGTTGATTTCCTAGTCAAACGTGGGCAAGGCATGAAAACAAGTGACGCGCCCACCGTTGTGGGCATTAACGAAGATGGCAAACCGGGGCGGCGTGAAATATGAAGCATAAGGAAGTCATAGCTAACAATGGTGGTATTGAAACCTCATTACATTATGAGGAAGAAGGCGACAAGCTGATTGTCCAGAATAGTGCTGACATTGGCGGGTTGCTTGACAAGAACACCGAGTTTCGCAATGGCAACCTTGGCAAAGGTAAAGATATGCGTAAGGTGGCAAGTATCCCACTCCACGTTTTACATGAATTACAAACCATGTGGGAATCTATGGGAATAGACCCCACAGAAGGCATGAAGAAGTTTTTAAACGACCCCGACATGAAAGCATTTAGAACATCTAACGATAGGATTTAACATGGCTAATAACCGCAATATTACAGTTTTCGATTTCACAGACCAGACTGCCACACAGACTGGCGGTGCTATGGATTTGACTGACTACAAAGATTTTCACGCGATATTAAGCGTTACAGCAGCATCAGGCACAGACGAAACCCTTGATGTTAAGTTTCAACATAGTGTGGACGGCGCGGTATGGCTTGACCATACCTCTTTCACCCAAGCAACAGCAGCTACCTCTGAGCTTAAAACAATGGCTAACGTATGCGGCGTTGTTCGTGCCGTGGCCACAATAGGCGGTACTGCTACACCGACATTCACTTACGAACTGAAAGTAACTTGTAAAGCATGAGAAAGGTAGCAATCATTGGACTTGGTAATGGCATGGAAAACGCCCCCGATGATTGGGAAAGGTGGGGATTACCTTGGGGTGGTGATTCTGGCCTTGATAGATATTTTGAGATGCACTCCGTAATGGTTCGCCCTTACACGGAGAAATATTTACAAAAATTACGCGAACTTGAGGTTCCTGTGATGATGCAACAAGAAATGGAGGCTCTACCAAACAGCGAGAGATTCCCCGAAGCAGCCCTAGCATTGGTTAACGATTATATCGAAAGTAGCATAGGATATATGCTTGCTTATGCAATTGAACAAGAGGTTGATAAGATAGGAATCTATGGCGTTGGCGCACCTTTTGATGACCATTATGTTTACCAAAGAGCCAACCTTGAATATCTAATAGGAATAGCCGTAGGAAGTGGTCTTTCAGTAACAATAGAAGGCGAAAGTGACCTTTGCACATCATACTGGAACGCTGGCTTGTATGGCTTTGATAAAGAAAACCTAAGACCGGGGACTGAATATGTCAATTAGCACCTACGCAGAATTGCAGACTTCCCTTCAAAATTGGCTTGCAAGAGCCGATGCTGATATTGTCGCCCGTATCCCTGAATTTATTGATTTAGCGGAGGCACAGTTTAACCGTGACATTATACACCGTAGCATGGAAACACAGGCCACACTTAATACCGTGGCTGGCACAGAAACCGTTGCATTACCCTCTGATTATATTGAAGCTAGGGCGGCAGTTATTGAGAGTACGCCAACATCGGTGCTAACGCTTGTTACCCCCCAACAGCTTGCAACTAATTGGTCAGAAGGCTCTAGTGGTATCCCGTCTGAGTACACCATAATCGGCTCAAACATACATCTGGGCAAATTGCCTGATGCGGTTTACGACATTACGCTTACCTATTACCAGCGCATTCCCGCCCTGACCGATGTGGCCACAACTAATTGGATGCTGACGAACAATCCAGATATGTACGTCTATGGCGCATTGTTGCAAGCGGCCCCCTATCTAAAGAATGATGAGCGTATTCCGGTATGGGGTGCGTTTTATGACCGTGGAAAACAAGGCATTGAAAACGACCAGACCCGTTCCGCTTGGAATGGTGGGCCACTTGTCACCCGTGTTGATGTGGTAACACGATGACAGTATTAGAATTAGGTGAATTTCTTCCTGACCAACCAGATTTCGCCAACCCCGGCGTGACTATAGTTAAAAATGCCATTTCAGCGCAGCAAGGGTATAGGCCGTTAAAGGCTCTATCATCGGTATCTGATGCCCTTGATAGTCGGCCATTAGGTGCGGCTGCTGCTACCAGTTCCGATGCCGACACCCACATATACGCTGGTGACGCTACCAAGCTATACGAACTTAGCACCACATCAGCGTGGGATGATGTTTCCAAAGCTGGCGGATATATAAGTACGTCCCTACATTGGGATATGGCAGCCTATGGCGGTATTATGATAGCCACCAACTTTGCTGATAATCCTCAAAAGTTTGATATGGATAACGACTCATTATTTAGCGATCTCACTACTGACTTTAAGGCTAAGACTTGTGCTGTTGTTCGTGATTTTATGTTCTTCGGGAATACGGAAGATAGTGCAGATGGCCACGTTGCTAATCGTGTGCGGTGGTCTGCCAATGGCGATTATACCGATTATACGATTTCGGCTACAACACAATCTGATTTTCAGGACACGCCCGGAGGCGGTAGTGTCATACGCATATTTGGCGGTGAGTATGCCGCCATCTTCTTTGAACGCTCAATCTATAAAGTCAGCTATGTTGGCAGCCCTGTTATATGGCAATTTGACGAAGTTGATAAGGGACATGGCCTGTATGCCTTTGGTGCGGCTGAACAAGTGGGCGAAACAATATTTTATTTGGATTCTGATGGTTTCTATGCGTTTAACGGTCAATCAAGCACCCCAATAGGTACTGAAAAGGTTGATAACTGGTTCTTTGATACACTTGACGAAAACTATATTGACCGCATTTCTACGGCTGTTGACCCCGCCAATAAATTGGTTGTGTGGTCTTTCCCCGGCACTAGCCACGTTGACGGTAAACCCAATTTCCTACTTATATTTAACTATGCAATAGGCCGCTGGTCTTATGCAGAAGTTGATAATGATATGCTATTCCCGACCTTATCACAAGGCTTTACTGTTGAGCAGCTAGATAATATTGGTGCTACCCTTGATGATATTGATATTAGCTTGGATAGCCGTGCGTTAACTGGCGGTTCTATGCTTATGGGCGCTTTCGATTCCTTTAAACTATCATCGTTCGCCGGGTCTAACTTAGACGCTATCTTTGAAACAAACGAAAGACAGCCGTATGCGAATCAACGAACACTAATTACAGAGGCATGGCCAATCGTTGACGGTGGCATTACCACTATACAGATAGGCGTGAGGAACCGCTTACAAGATAGCTATACATGGTCAACCGCCGAAGCCGTAAATGCCACTGGTTTTGCCCCCCTGCGGTCAGAAGGTCGCTATATAAGGGCTAGAATGAATGTAACTGGAACTTGGACTAATGCCCAAGGCGTTGAAACCATTGATAGCCCGGTAGGTGGCAGATGAGCCACGGATTTACAACAGTTGCACAGGATGAGCAAGACCAACGAAGGCAGAATGAGGTGATTCGCGGGCTTATGGATGGCAAGTCCAACAACACAGGCGAAGTGACATTGACAGAAAATGTTGCAACTACGGTTGTAGTTGACTTGCGTGTCGGTGCAGAAAGTGTTATCATGTTTGTGCCGACTACTCTAAATGCAGCAGCAGAGCAAGCTGCTGGCGGAATGTATGTGTCGAGTCGTGGAAAACAGACGTTTACCATAACTCATGCCAATAACGCACAGACTGACCGAGATTTTGTTTATGCAGTAATCGGCTAAGAACGCTGTGATAGCGTCCTAGTCCTAATATGGAGTTAAAACTATGGGTTTCCTTGATGGCGGTTTCTTAGGCGGTTCTTCCCCTGCACAGATTCAGACACAAACGACCAGTTCCGCACCGTGGGCAGCACAGCAGCCGTACTTGAAAGAGATTTTCACAGGCGCACAAGAGGCCTTTAGAGGCGACCAGCCTAGCTATTACCCCGAATCCACAGTAGTTGGCTTTGCTCCGCAGACAGAGCAAGCCCTACGCATGACCGAAGAACGCGCGCTAGGTGGTTCCCCATTACAGCAAGCAGCCTTACAGCAAGCCCAGCAAACCGTTGAGGGTGGCTACCTTGGCATGAACCCCTTTTTACAGGGCGCAATCACCCAAGCGGCAGAGCCTATAATCGAACAATGGCAGACTGAAATTGCCCCCGGAATCGCTTCTCAGTTTTCCGGCGCTGGCCGTATGGGTTCCGGCCTTTATGGTCAAGCCCGTGGCCGTGGTGAAGAAACCCTTGCTAAAGGCTTAACTGGAATGGCGGGTCAAATGGCTTACAGAGGTTATGAAGATGAACGCGCAAGACAGCAAGCCATGATTGGCCAAGCACCGGGTTTAGCGCAAGCTGAATACGCAGACATTGGCAAGCTAATGGGTGTTGGCGGTGCTAGAGAGCAACAGCAAGCCCTTGAATTACAGGATGCCATTAACCGCTATGAGTTCGAACAACAGCGCCCGTGGGAACAACTAGCACGGTATAGCGGCCTTGTTGGTGGCGGTTATGGTCAGGAAACTACAAGCGCAACTCCGCTTTATTCAAGCCCTGCTGCTGGCTTCCTTGGTGGTGCTTTAGGTGGCGCTCAACTAGGTCAGATGACCGGAATGGGTGCCGGAATGGGTGCTGGATTAGGTGGCCTTCTAGGCTTGTTAGGATAAGATATGCCATATGACCCTAAAAACCCCCAAATCAACCCCTACGCTAACCTTAGCGGCCTTTTAGGCCAAGCAGCCACTAACCCCTATGTTGACCCTAGACAGGCAGCCTACGGCGGGGGCGCACAGGCTTTAGCCCCAATGATGGGCTATCAAAACCGCCCCGTTGGCTTAGGTCAAGTCCTAGCGGCTGCTGGTGGTGGAATGGCACAAGGTATGCAGGGCGCACAGCAACAGAATCTACAAATGCAGCAAATCCAACAGAAAATGATGGATGCTAAGACGGCTAGGGATGCTGCTGCACAACAAAAGCTGGCTATGGGTCGCCTTGCTACCGAAAATCCAGAATTGGCGAATATAATCGCTGCTGGCGGTGGAACACAGGCTATTGAATCATTGTTGCGCGAACCAAAGGACGACAGAACCCCCCTTGAAAAGAACGCCGAAGCTGCCGGGATGACGATTCAAGAATACCAAGCCATGGTGCAACAAACCCCACTCCAAAGAAATGCGGCTGCTTCTGGTATGACAGTTCAGGAATATAGGGAAAGTCAAACACGCTCGAAAGCTGAAATAGAGGCCGATGTTAGAATTGAAAAAGAAATAGAAAAAGCCCTTCCAAACAAAAGACAAGCCATAATAGCCACAAGGGACAGATATAATATTGTCCAAGGTGCAATCACTGATGCTATCGGTTATTCTAAAAAATCAGGTGTTAGTGGTATTGCTGGTCAAATAGCTTCGTTTAGCCCCACTAGTGACGCTGCCATGCTTTCCAACTCCGTAGCTATGATACGCTCGAAAGTAGGACTTGACGAATTGAAAGCGTTGAAAGCCACTGGTGCTACCATGGGCGCATTGAATGAATCAGAATTGAATTTGCTCATAGATAGCCTCGGCAAGCTAGACCCACATCAACGCCCAGAAAAACTGCGCTCTACATTGAACACAATCTCAAGGCTTATGGCTAAAGCGCAGAACAATGACCTTACCGCATTTGGCACGATGTACCCCGAAGAACAATTACCTTTTGGAGAGGTCGCTGTCCCTGATGTGTATGAAGAACCAGCACCAACACAGGCAGGAACCCCGGCGAATATACAGGCCATTATTGATAAGTATCGGAGATAACAATGGCTGATGACATTACCCAAGTACAAGAAGCTATTGTCAACGCTGATAAGGCGGGGGATGGGGAAGCTGTGCGTCAATTAGCTGCCCACCTAGAAACACTGCAAGCACCAACACTTGCTAGTCAGTCCCCATTTGACCCGACAATAACTGAACGTGGCGATATTATCTATCCATACGGCACAGACCCCGCAACCGGGGAAGAAGTGCTGGCTTGGCCGCAAATGTTCAAGAGTTTTTATGAAGGTGCCATGATACCGGGTCGCGCCATGCAAGGTGAGCAGATTTCACAGGAAGAAATTGAGCGTGGGGCAATGGCTGCAAATATTGGCGGCTCTAGATTGATAGGTGGAATGAGGCCAAAGCTACGCACCAAGGCAGCTAGTGAAATAAAGAAAGATGCTTCCGCGCTATACAAAAAGGTAGAAAACACACCAACAATGGTGCAAGCAAATACCTATGATAATATGCTTACTAGTCTTGCTGGAAAACTCGAAGAAAATGCCATCATTACTAGTGGATACCCAAAAGTACATAACGCCATTAGGGATATGATTAAATACAAAGGTAAAGAGATGCCCACCAAACGGCTTATGGCTCATTTGAAGGTGTTAAAAAAGGCGGTTTCACCGGAAGAGAAATATGCGGCTGATATGGTTTCAAGGCACATCAAAGAATACCTAGTAAAGCATGGCGATGATAGTGTTGCTGGTGACTTGGCGGTGCTAAAACAGGCTGATACACTTTGGGCGCAGGGTTCTACTGCTAAACTGTTTGAAAACGCCCTTGAAAAAGCAAAGCATACAAGGTCAGGCTTTGAAAACGGCCTACGAACCGAATTTGGCAAAATACTTAGGCAGAATATTGATGGCAAGTTAAAAACACCGCTTTCACCGCAAGTGGTGACCGCCCTTGAGAAGGTTGTTGATGGCACTATCCCTGCTAACAACTTGCGCCGGGTTGGTAAGTTTGGCCCCGGTATTGGGGCGCAAACAAACGGCCTAATGACTATGCTGCTAACAATGTCTGGTGGCGGCGCTTTAATGGCTGGAAACCCGCTGGTAGCTGCTGGTGTTGCTGGTTTAGCGGCTGCTGGCAAGGCTTCACAAGTTGGCGCTACTCAATTGACAAAGGGTGCAGCTAAAGAAGTATTAGCTGCCCAAGCTGGCCGTGTACCTACTGGTGGCCATCAAGTCGTTGGTGGGCCGTCACGGGCCAAGGCTCTCGTATCTCCATTAATTGAAAGCACCCAACCCCCCGGATTGCTTTCTGACAAGCAATGGTATTAAAGGAATAAATTATGAGCGAAATTAATGACCTCGATATCGTCGATGCCAACAACACAGGCCGCTTCCCCGAGGGGATGCTTGCTAGTGATGTAAACGATAGCGCAAGAGAATTAGAGGGCATTATAGCCCGTTGGCATGAGGACGGTAACGCCTCAATAGCTTCCACTGGTTCGGCTAATGCTTATGTACTTGCAGCAAAACAAACCCTATCAGCTTACTATGATGGGCTTATTGTGGCCTTTGACGCTAACTTTGCCAGTACAGGGGCTTGCACCCTAAGCGTGGACGCAGTAAGCGCAGACACAATTAAGAAGCACGGCGCAACGGATTTAGCAGCCGATGACATTAAGGTTGGGCAGAAGGTCTTTGTTGTCCATGACGGCACTAACTGGCAGATGATTAGCCCCTTGGGTAACGCCCCCGGAACTGGTAACGGTGATGTTGTCGGCCCCGCATCTGCTACTGATGGCGCTACGGCAACCTATGACGGGACAACGGGCAAACTCTTAAAAGATGGTGTCGTTTTAGGTACTGTGGCTACGCTTGACAGCGGAACGGGGTCTGGTGCTGTTCCTTTAGTCGGAACCAAATCATCAACTGAAACACTTGCTGGTTTGGTCGAGAAATCTACCAGCGCCGAAAACGTAACTGGAACCGATGATACCGTATGGCCCACAGTCGCGGGTACTAAGGAAATGATTGACACTCACGCTACTGGCGGGGGCTGGGTGTTTGTTTCGGCTTCTACTGCAAGCGCAAGTGCAACCATAGCCTTTACAGGCATGGAAGCTGGCTACGACTATCAAATTGAAATGTATAATCTTCAATCTGCAACAGACGCGGTTGACCTATACGCACAAGTTGGCATTACTGGCCCCACTTATCGAACAGCTAATTATAAAGGAACAACTGCTGATATTGTTGCGGGAACTTCGGGGGGTATTGATTATACTTCCCAAATAGAATTAACTCGTTCCCCATTTGGTACAGGAGCTAACGAACTTGGGCGGTTCACCTTTACCCTGAATGACCCTGCTGCTGTTGCGCTTACTTTCTTCCAACTATTAGGTGCGCTCAATAATTCCTCTGCTGGGGAAGCAGTTGTAATGGGGGGTGGCCACCACACAACATCGGAAGCTCACACAGCTATTCAGTTTAAAATGAGTAGCGGAAATATCGCTACGGGCGAGTTTAAACTTTATCGGAGGCTAAACGCATGAGGCACCATCTAATTAACGGCGTAGAAGTACCGTTCACCCCCGAAGAAGAAACCGCTCAAGATATTATTGATGCTGAATTTGAAGCCGGGCTATTGCCAAAAGCAATTGCGGATAAAAAAGAAGCTGTAGATGCGTTACATCTCCAAAAAGCAACTGCATCTTTTGCACATGGTGGACGAACTTTTGATGCCGATAAGTACGCGCAGCAAAATATCCGTGATGCGATACAATACAAACGAGACAAGCCCATAGCCGATGGAGTTAATAGGACATGGAGGCTTGCCAACAACACCACAGTAACGCTAACATGGGGAGAGGTTCGCGATATGGGTCTTGCTTTATTTGAACGGGGCGACGATTATTTCGGATATGCCAGTATTCATAAAGATGCCATTGATGCGTTAACAACCGTTACCGCTGTAGATGCCTATGATATTACTATAAATTGGTCAGCATAAAGGATATAAAGATGCCACGTAAACCCAAACCTAAGCCCAAACCTAGACCTAAGCCCAAGGGAGGCGGCAGAAAATAGTGTTCTCGCTTATAGCCATTGCACTTTGTGCCGTCAACATAACCACGGCACATCTTATGGATTTGCAATACGATGAATATCTGATCGTATTCCAAGCCTATATTGCGTTGCTTTGCGTGGCCGCCTTGGTATCCAAAGATACCCAACGCGATAAATCGGCACTTTCTGTTCTTGCAATCTGGGCTATATGGATATTATTGACCGATCAATTTAATTTAAACTTGCCTGATTTTTTGCTTTCCATAGAGGCTTTTGCGTTTTCTTTCTTTGTTTTATGGGCCTTGATTCGTCCGTATTTTTACGCTTCCGCCGATCTTTCCCAGCGCGGTGAGAATGTTTATATCGGTTTCTACCAAGGAACCCACGCCCCGCTTCTTTCATCTCTGGCAGCGTTGTTTGGCCTCCCATTTTCCTCCATTGTGATTGTTGCCGGGGATAAGGTATTGCGCTCATCTGGTGCGGGCAAGATGGTTATCAACAACACATCGTTACTAAGAAAAGGCGATTTTATTCTTGTCGATACCAATAAGCCCGCAACCAAAGATATAATTGATGCAATCATTAAATGTGACGGATTGCCAACAAGGGCGTTTGGAGTATTTAAAACCAAATGTGTCCGTAACTGCGAACCAATTCTTGAATTGCTTGGGCTAAAACCAAAATCATGGCCGTACTATTTGCCGTCAATATTTTATTATCAAGCCGTTAGGGGTAGCCATGTCTGAGCATAATATGAGCAAAGAGGATATGGACGAAATCAAGGCGTTTATCCGTGATGTGGGAGAGGAACTGGCCGGGACAGTGGCAACCACCAAGATGGAGGCAATCGCTCGGGCGCACGTTCAGGAAGAATTTAGGATGCTTGGGGTCGATGCGTCAACGGCTGATGGTGTTAAGGAGTTCCAAGCTAATATGGCCACCCTAGACCGCTTGAGAAGGGTATCTGAAAAGATTGGCCTAACAATCATCTTAACATTCTTTACAGTTTTAACGGGTGGTATAATATCGCTCATTTGGCAATCAATCGGGGGTGGGAAAGGAACCGGATAAGTGAGATACTTAATTGTTCTGCTTTTGTTCTTTGCTAGTCCGGCCCTTGCTGCCATCAAGGGAGAAGTAATGCAGTTCGGGATAGTGTGCATAGACCCCTCCGCTGTAAGTCAAATAACCACCTCCGCCGAAACCTCAACCCAATTGGCAAGTGAAAAGATAAACCAAGCGCAAGTATCGGGAGTGTGCGTAGTAGGGCGATTCCTCGCCACCTTGGAGGAAAGAATAGGAACCGGGGTGGACGCTGACGGTTATACATACGAAACATGGGCAATCAGCAAAAACGGTGTTACGGCTTATACTTTCATTCTAGTTCCTCCGAGTATTTGATATGTGGCCTTATTTCCCCAAGGCAGAGTTCGAGCGCATTGGCTCAGACCCCACCAAGATGAACCCCGAGTTCATGGAAAAACTGGTGGATTTGCGCGAAGCCCTAAACAGCCCCATGAGGATTAATTCAGCCTATCGCACCCCAGAACATAATTCCCGAGTATCTAGCTCAGGTTTAAACGGCCCCCACACCACAGGCAAGGCTATTGACATAGGAATAGCTGGCGAACCAGCCTACCATATGGTATTGTTGGCTATGAGTATGGGATTTACAGGAATCGGAGTAAGGCAATCCGGCGATTGGAACGGGCGATTCATCCATTTAGATTGCTTGGAAAATGAGGAAACCCGACCACGCCCGGCATTATGGAGTTACCCCTAATGAAATACAAGCAAGGTTATAAATACCAGCTTTACAAAAACGAAGTCTTTCAAACCTACATCAAACCCAAGATGATGATTAAGACGGAATATATAACCCTAACTCCCCAAGGGTTATTAATCATTGAGAAGGGCTATGCTTGGGATGGGCCGAGTGGGCCAACCTTCGATACAAAGTCATTTATGCGGGGCTCTCTGGCCCATGACGCATTTTACCAGATGCTTCGTGAAGGTCACCTACCGCAAGCATGGCGCAGGGATGCAGACCGCGAATTGGTCAACATTTGCAAAGAGGATGGAATGTGGAAAGTTCGCGCTTGGTGGGTATATAAGGGTGTTCGTATGTTTGCCGCTTCTGCCGCTTCCAAAGATAATGTAAAAAAAGTGCTTACAGCGCCGTGAAAATAGGGTATGTTTATGACTTATCATAGATTGGAGGGATAATGCCAAAAGCAAAAGTGGAAGATGATGAGTTTATTCAGCTATTCAAACTTCACGGCGCAAGCGGAACGGCTGAAAGAACGCAATCCGATATTCGGGGCGTTTATAAAAGGCGCAAAAGGCTAGAGAATAAGTATCAAACGCGCATTATTGGCCCAAACCAAATGAACAGCCCAACCATCAAATACTCCCCGAGGGTTGAATTAGATATCCGCAACGGAACGGTACTAGTTGCCTCGGATGCCCACTACTGGCCCGGGCCCACCACAACAGCCCATAGAGCCTTTGTACGCTTCTGTGAGGAAATGAACCCATCCGCAGTCATAATGAATGGTGATGTATTTGATGGGGCAAGTATATCACGCCACCCCCCGATAGGTTGGGAAACCAGCCCAACGGTTGAACAAGAATTAGAGGTCTGCAAGGAACGGCTGGCAGAGATTGAATATGCCTCCCCAAATGCCGCCCATATTTGGACTTTTGGGAATCATGACCAAAGATTCGAAACCAAGCTGGCAAGCCACGTACCAGAGTTTAAGGGTGTTCACGGTATCCATTTGAAAGACCATTTTGAGGGGTGGCGGCCCGGTTGGGCTTGCTGGATAAACGGTAAAGTAGCAATCAAGCACCGCTGGAAGGGTGGAGTTCATGCCACCCACAACAATACAATGGGTTCTGGCCTCTCAATGGTTACGGGCCACCTTCATAGCCTAAAGGTATCACCCTATACCGATTATACAGGAACAAGGTTCGGGGTGGATACGGGAACCCTTGCAGACCTATCTAGCGAACAATTCAGCTACGCAGAGGACAACCCAGCTAACCATAGAAGCGGATTCGCAGTCCTAACCTTTAATGACGGCAATCTTTTGTGGCCCGAATTATGTCATGTCTTGGAACCAGGAAAGGTTGAGTTTAGGGGTGAGGTAATAAAGGTATGACCACCATAGCCACAGACGGAAAATCAATGGCTTGTGATTCCCGGCTTATAGGGTCGCACATAGACCAGATAAACACCAAAAAGATATTCCGTGTTCGTGGTAAGATTGTGGGCATAGCTGGCGCATTGGCAGAGGCACTTATATTCGTTGATTGGTTAAAAAGTGAAACCAAGGATACCAAGCCGGATTTATCTGACAGCTTTGAGGCTATCGTTGTCGGCCCCAATGGGGTGGATTGGTATGGGGACAGGTTGGTGGCCGTTTCCGTTGGGATTCCAGCCGCTATCGGCTCAGGTGGTGATTATGCTATGGGGGCCATGATGGCAGGGGCTACCCCTAAAAAGGCGGTTGAGATAGCCAAGAAACTAGACCCCGGCTCTGGTGGCCCTGTTAAAGAGCTAATCCTCAAATAGCCCTATATGCCCATATAAGCCCCGTACAGGCGTTTTAGCTTTTTGGGGTCATAGCGGTTATATATTCTTCCATCTCGCATACACGGCCATTCATGTGAGCCTCACGCCTAGCAATCTCCCTTTGAATATACCACACGCTCTTTTCCAAGTCCTCAATGGCATCATTTTTAAGGTCAGCCCGCCAGATATATTTAATGGCATTACCAAGGCAGAAATTCATATGTTCCGTTACTTGGATGCACTCAATTCCGCTGGCGTGCTTTCGGTAGTGGGGGGGTGAATTAACATTATCCATTATTTATCCTTTCTGAATTTTTTATGCAACAGCATGGAGAAAATAGCCCCCAATGCCCCACCTGTTCCTAACTGGAACCACAACCACACCTTATCCTCAAGATTAACGGCATTTATTGCAATCGTACCTATCAAAAACATATCAAAGTACGCCATCCCGTAACTAATGGGAACCGCCCATCCTATCTTATGATGCTGGACGTTCAGTTGTTGAAACGCCCGCAACGCGACATAGGCAAAAGATGCAAAAAATGGTGCTAACATAAGAAAACCTTATTTATCATATTGGGCATTATGCGATAACGCACGGTTGCGCTCGTTTACGCGCTTGATTTCATCGTTAGCGGTTGCATTTGGAATGGTCTATCCGCTGGTAAGAAATCAGGCTTAGGCGGCATATCATCCACGATGTTGTCGGACGCTTCACAGATGGCCGCTGATGCCCAAGCCACAGCCACTTCGCGCTGTTCGTCTGTCCAGCTTGCGACTAATTCCTCGGTTAGTTCGTCAGTATGAACCGCACCCAAAAGAACCAGCCAAGCGGTGTGCGGTGTAAGTGGCGGTAGTTCTGGCTCAGAAATACGCACCGCCTTATTGCGGCTATCAAGACCACAAGCTATCAGCGCACAAAACAAAAGGTCATAAGGGCCGCGCTTTTGACGGTGGAAACCTTCAAGGCCGCCGACTATTACTTCTTCATCTTCATAGCCAACAGTTAATTTGCCCTTTTTCCATACGGATTTAAGAGCGCCCTTCCAAGGTGGGGTTTTCTTGAGCGTCACAGTGTAATCGCCCAATTCCATATCGCCGCCAGTGTTGGCAATCTCAACAATGCCAAGGGGTCTTGCATTGGCTTCAACTCCGCTGGGTATCAATTCAATTGTGCATCTAAGCATTTTATTTCCTTCTTTCTGGTGGCTCGTTTGGTTACGCTCTATTGATTTGTTGCTCGGTTTCTAAGCGAGAGCGCAGCCATGTATTCAAATCCCAAAGCAACGCCCTAACCTCATCGGGGGTGGGTTCGGCTGGTCGGCTTTCCAGCCCCCGTTGCGCTTCATCCCGAAAATCAATCATAATTACGTTTATATCCATGTCGTTTATTCCTCGTTATGTTTCATCTTTTGGCTTGATAAACACATACGGCTGTTCACCATTGTAATTTCTGTTTGCCCATTCAGGGTTGTGGTATTCCGGGGCCACCAATTTTGTGTTTTCGCTGGCTAAGATATTTCTAGCTAGGCAAATCATGTCCCACCAGTTCCCACAGAAAGAACAGCTTTCATCTTTCCCATAGCCATCAAACCAGTCATACGGGCCATCAAAGCCGTCAACATGGATATTAGCCCTCTTACCACCTGAAAGACTTGTTTGGGGCCATTCCCTTACTTCGATTTTCTCACTCATTTCTCTGCCCTCCATAGGCTCGTTTCAGTTCAAAATAATTACCGCCGTTTCCATAATCAAGAGCACGACGATTGCCACCGACGATATGGCCCAAGCCCGCAGAAAAGCATCTAGTGGTTCTCCGCTGTTCATGCCAAAGCGGCCTTAACTAGTCCGCGCATTTTTCGGCGTTGTTCATCGGTCATGGCGGCTTCAATAATGAGCCTGTCCATTCTTTCGAGCGCAGCCCTTAGTTTTTCATTTTCATCCTCGGCACTTTTCGCTCGGCTTCTGGCTTGTCCAACCAGTTCTTGCCCCGCACTGTTAAGGTCATTATCTGTCCATGCTCTTGCTGTCATTCTCTGTGCCTCCTACGGCTCGTTTACGCGCTATGCTGAAACAGTTTCCGGCGTAGCGTTGTGTTAAGTTTTCTGACGCGCTCTTGTTCCTTGGCGTTGCGTCTTTCCTGTTCCCTTTTGGCCTTTTGCTTTGCCAAATAAACGGCCTGTTCGTGGTATCGGTTGCTGTCCATATCGGCCTCGTTTTATGTTTCAATTTCTTCTGCGTAAAATACTGGCTCATGCTCAACAGTGATTTTAACCTCGCGGGTTTCTTCGCCGTCATTGATATAAAAGGCACATCCTTTTTGCATCCACTCCCACCCGTCACGCTCTCTATATGAATATTCTGCGTATTCGGTGGCGGCATCCTCAAAATCGAGAGCCTTTAATTCGTGTGGGTTTTTTGGCGGCTCTATACCACGGTCTTTGTCCCAACATGTAAAAGTGTGCATATCAATCCTCGATCATTTACGTATAGGGGTAGTTATTGGTGAATTTAATTGCCTCATCGAAGGTGTCAAAAGTTTCCATAAGCTGTGGCTCACCACCACCCAACGGAATATCCCAAACTTGGAACCCATTTTTTTCTGCTATATACACCCCATCCTCAATGTATGGGGCGCGTTGAAAAACTCTATCGCCTTCTGCATCTATGCCTGTATAAATCTTTTGCATTGTCATGCTCAAATCCCTCGTTTGGTTACGTTGTTTTTTTGCGGTTTCGTTGTGCTTCAGCATAATCACGTCCAAGAGTAGTCTTGATGCCGTTCTTAAAATCTTCGGGGAACAAGCCCTGTCCACAATGAGGACAACCCGGAACTGTTGAACGCTTGCGCCATGCCTTATCTATCTGTTGTGCCGCTATCGACCTCACTTGAAAAGCCTCGGCTTCTTTAAGTGCTTTTGCTCTCTTGTTTAAATTTTTGTAAACACCATCAATAAACCCAGCAAGGGTGACAAACGCATCAAATGGCTCAACATCATGCTCACAATCACTACACCAAATGCGGCGTTCCTTATCATCATAGACAACCCGAATATGGCGACACCCAGACTTAGGGCGGCGCGTCATTCCGCGAGAAATGCGATAATCACCAATATCAACTACCGTCAGGCCAGCTATGTAGCCACGTTCTTCAATAGGTGGGTCAGTTGTTTCGTCTGTCATAGCTGGGCCTCATTTGATAGACGGTTGCAGGTGCTTGGTTTCAACGTGCCGCTTTAACCCATCATCCGTCTTGAATGGGCGGTCACAGTGAAAACATTTAAGGGTTGGCTTTGGCGGCTCTGGTGCAGGGTATTTTCTATCGTCAAAATCATCAGCGGTCAGGGTGTATTCATCACCGGGCTTTGCCAAATCAACACCGCAAACGGCTATCCCATCATCAGCCAAGCCCCTGCTTTGCAATTCAATCAATCCCGCCATTAGTGTTAAATTCATAGACATTGAAAACCCTCGTTTGCGTTAATCAAATAATGTTGGTTTGTTTATGGGTTCATCCCACCCCAACCAAAGACCAAAAGTAAGTCCGACAACAAAAGCTAAAAATAATTCCATCGTTCTGCCCTCGTCAGCGCACACGGCGCGTGTCTAATTCTTTCCGCACCGCTTCAAGCAATACGGACTTTGCGTTTTCAAACGCTTTATCTGTTGCGATGGAGCAATCATGGCAAACGTCCTTCTAATTCGCGCTTGCCCCGTGCCCTCACTTCCACAAAAGTCGCATTTATAAATCCTTGCCATCGGTTTTCCTTTCAGCCTAGAGGCTCATTTCCGTTCATTCGATTTCGGCCCAATCTTGACGGGGCCATGTTGAATACTTACGCCAGCACCACAACAACAAGGACAGGGCCACCATTCCAAGCCACGCTTGAAAGTTAAAATCCATCCCGTTCCTTCGCATACATGGCAAGTCATAGATGGGCCTCGCTATCGAACTTCCAAAACTTCGCGCACTTCTCTTGCCTTATCGGTGCGCCCTGCCTCATAAGCGGCTGAACATAATTGGGCGGCATTTTTAGCATCGCCCTCTGTTGAAAAATCGCGTCCTTGGTTGGCTGTGCAAGTACGCCATTTGCCGCTTTGCGTTACATCTGGCTCTGCAATCCTTGTATTATCCATTAGTTTTCCTTTCAGCCTAATAAGGCTCGTTATGTTTCATCCATTGGCGGATATTCAGGCTCGTTTTCAATTAGTGCTAACGCCTCGTCAATTAAATCTCGAGCCTTATCCAATTTTTTGGTAGCTTCGTGCGGGGCATTAAACTCACCGCAATGATGGTGTCCAATAATTGGCCAAAGGTTGCTATACATATTTACAAGCACGGCAATCATATCTTTGCGCTTTTTCACCCAGCGAATTATCAATTCAGTTCGTTTGTTTTTCTTAAATATCATGGGTCTAAATCCCTCGTTATCGAATTGCTATTTTTGCTACGACTTTGCCATCTTGAAGAACGCGAATTTCATCATCTGGCAATCCGGGATCAGCCATAAATTTGATGCCGGCATATTCCCCAATCTCGCGGCGTTCCTTTTTGAAGGGGTCATATGTGTTCACAATTATTGTAATTTCATCACTCATTCTCTCGCCCTTTCACGGCTCTTTATCGAAATAGTAGGGTTAGGCGGTTGTTAATCCGCATCGTCATGTTTTTTCGGGCGGCATCTTCTGCCTTTGCTTTGGTTTCGTAGTAAATGGATACACCGTCCACATCTACCACCCACCCATTTGCCAATTCCATTATTGCAAGAGGCGGTAGGTCGTTAAAAAACTCTTGTTTTATTTCCATGCTCAAACCCTCGTTTGCGTTAATCAAATAATGTTGGTTTGTTTATGGGTTCATCCCACCCCAACCAAAGACCAAAAGTAAGTCCGACAACAAAAGCTAAAAATAATTCCATCGTTCTGCCCTCGTTTAATTGTTGATAACTCTAGCTTGTCTTTCTGCTTTTCGTAATGCTTTGACTCTTACTTCCTCGCCTTCACGTTTCAGCGCCCTGTAAATAGCGGCACGACTTACCTTTACTGTGTCTGCTGCTTCCTGCATAGTCACCGTAGGATCGCCCAGCATGGCCTTTACAGCCTTTAGCATAGCTGGTGTTACCTTGGGTTTCCTACCGCCTCTGTGGCCCCTTGCGCGGGCCGCCTTAAGGCCAGCCTTGGTTCGCTCGCTGATAAGATTTCTTTCAAATTCTGCAAAGGCCGCCAGCATATGAAAAACCATTTTCCCGGCTGCTGTGGTGGTATCAATGGCTTCTGACAGACTTTTGAAGTCCACGCCCCTGGCTTCCAAATCAACCATTATCTTGATAAGTTCCGGCACACTACGGCCAAGGCGGTCAAGCCGCCACACAATCAAGGTATCGCCTTCCCGCATTGCCTTAAGACACTCAATTAGTTGTGGCCTCTGGGTTTTAACTCCAGAAACGTGTTCATGGTATATCTGTTCGTTTGCAACGCCAGCTTTGTTTAAAGCGTCTGTTTGCAAATTAAGCAGTTGGTCTTCTGTGGATACTCTGGCGTAGCCAAATAACATTGTGCGTTTCCCTCTGTGTTCGTAATCCCAACTATGAGTGGATTAGCTGTTACATAATAAAGTACATGATTAAGGACGTTCGGTCAAGTTTTATTTTGAAATTAATTCCCCCGACCCGTCACCAAAAGGGAACTTGAAAAACAGGCCGGGGTAGGCATCAGGGGAAATGCCTAATTTGCGTGTGGTATAAATCTTGGATTGCCAGACTTGGGGTAAACCATCATATCCGGTTCGTCAAATCTGCGCCCCTTTAGCACATCATCCCACTGCGGGGGCTCGGGGTTATAGCCGTAGTCTCTCGCCACAACGGATATGTATTCTTTCCTGCCAAACTCGATTTCCTCAATTTCACGCCTTAACGCTTGGCCTAATGTCCGCCATTCGCCCAGCAAAACGATTGAGCGCAGCTTTCTAGGTTCCCACGTTATATGGCCAGATTCGCGCATATTGCCCAAGTGAATGCTTACAGTCTTGGAGTTGGTTAGGCCAACGCCATCGGCTATTTCGCGGTATGTCGGGCTTATGCCGTTTTCCCTGATATATTCTTTCAGAAACTCGAATATCTGTTCTTGTCTTGGTGTCATTTTTCATTCCCTCGCTGTGTTTATTATGCTCAACATTTTACCATAATCCCCTGTGTTTTCATACAACTTTCTAGCTATATAAAGCGGATTTATTATGCCTTTTGATTTGAACCATTCCGTTTCCCCACCGCATTTGTTATCGTGAGCGCAATCGTCACTTTGGGTATGGTGAATAAAACAAAGCGGCAACACTTCCGAATCCTTTGCTTTCAGCCCCCAGCCTCGGACGGTTCCGCGCAACAAATGATGAACCTCAATTCCGTGCGTTGTCCCGCAAACAAGGCAGGGTAATTGCCTTATAAGCATGAGGTGCGCTGGGTCTTTCAAGCGTTTAGGCTTGATTCGTCCGGGTTTAACCCCTTTCGGGCAAGGGCGGATTCCGCTATTCATAGTTTTTATCCCCACACTCGCAGCCCTCGCACTTAACGCCCGTCCAAAGTTTAGCACACATTCCCTCTCCTGTGACCATATCGGCTAACCCCGATACCGCACCTCGTAGCTGTTCGATTTCATCACACATTCCCTCAACCATATTGGGGCCTATGCAATCTTTGTTTGCGCGCACCGCTTCAAGGTCAGTCATTTAATACCCCACTTTTGCTCTGGCCTCTCCTTCAAGGCTGTTTCTGTCAAATCCTAGTTTCACCGCAAAATCAAGTGTTTCGTCTACAAGTGTTTGAAAATCCTCTTTCGACATTTTCCCAAATGCCAGCGAATGAGCCATGGGCACATCACCCGTTTTCGTCTTGTGGATATCACATCGTCCGAGGCTTATTAAAAATAGCTTGCGGAAAACATCGAAGCTCTTGTGGTATTCTTGGCCCTCAAAAAGTTCGTTGATAATTGCAAACCAAAAATTGTGCTGGCGGGTTGACCTTCTTGACGGGTCTTTGATATCCACCACGACAGCCGCGCCGTTCTTGATGCTAGACAGGACTTTGTAGGCGGCATCAGTGTCCGGCTTAAGCGACCCCATCGACTTGGTTAACATAATCTCCATAGGCTACAGATACCCCCACCTTGTAATAAAGGGTATGCTGTCACTATCAAAATCATCGCCACCGATTCCATCCGAACCGGGGGCAGATTCACCACCGCCAGATTGCTTGGTATCCAGCATGGTTAGGGTGCTGTTGAAGCCTTGCAAGACAATCTCGGTGCTATATTTATCCACACCGTCCTTGTCTGTCCATTTTCTCGTCTGCAAGGAACCTTCGATATAAACCTTTGAGCCTTTGCGTAGATATTTCTCGGCTATCTTGGCAAGCCCTTCATTGAAAATCTCGGCGCGGTGCCATTCCGTCTTTTCCTTGCGTTCGCCAGTGTTCTTATCTTTCCAGCTTTCGCTTGTGGCGATTGAAAGGTTGACGATTAGCTTGCCGTCTTGGGTGTTTCTGCATTCCGGGTCACGCCCCAGATTGCCTACCAAAATTACCTTGTTTACACTGCTCATTATTTATTCTCCAGTTCAATTTTGCGTTCATTAATCATTATTTCTAAGCCTCGGCTATCACCGCCAAGATGGGCATTACCAGTCCACCATTCAGGCAAGTCAACCTTGCATTGCTCTGTAATATCACTGCTACTGTTTAGCAATATTTCGAGGCTGTCTAAATCCTCACTGGCTTGCACATCTTGGGCGAACCCTTTCAGGGATTTGCTTAGATTGCTTTTGTTCATTGGCCCCATCCACCCGCCGTCAACCACGTTGGTTTGGGTTTTATCATAAAGGGCTAGGCCGAAGGGATTGCCAAAGGTCATAAAGGCGCGTTTCATGGCATCGGTTTCAGCTTCTTTTATCGCGCTTTCGTGGGCGTGGCCGCAATCAACATCAATTCCATGCCCCGACCCGCAACCCTCACGGGCTATGCCGCAAGCTATGATGCGAACCTTGGTTGTGTATGTGACACCCCAACCGGGCTTTTTTTGTTTTCCTATTTCTCGCTCACGCTCTGAAACACAATTGGTTTCCAGAGTTTCGCGTGTCCAGCCGTCAAAACCGAATATGCGGTTAGCCTCTGCGATAGCCCACCAGCCCTCAATGTAAGAGAGATTAATCCCGGCTTGTTTGCGTTGGCTAACGTGGCGTTTGTCCAAAGCCGCGCCAAGTTCCCTAGTTTGTTCGTCCGAAAAACTCATGTCAATTCCCTTTCTGCGAGATAATGCCCATAAGCAGGGCGGCTGTTTTTACAATCTCGGTCATTGTGCCAGCGTCAATGCTATCCATTTCCGCGAACATTTCAGCCTCACGCCTCATTAGGTAGGCATCATGTTCCGGCATTTCAAAACGAGCATCCCCGAAGTCAATCTCATTGTCGTGTTCGTATTCTTGTTTCATGTTCCCTCTCCTAAATTAATAAGCAATTTGATACGCAACTATACCCTATTTTCCATCCCCATTGCCACTCTTTTCTCAAGTTTTCTGCGGTAAAAGGACAAGTGTACTGGATTAAATTACCAGCAAGAACTCCGGCAACCATTGCAAGCGTTTCCTGATTTTTCGGGTCGTCACAAGCCAAGCAATCAGCCGCCGCCTTTTCATCATCTCCGGGGTGTATCATAGCGCAGTCCAAGCAAACATAAAGAACAGCATGAACAAGAACCCGCCAGCGACACATACAGCACCGAAAATGTAGCTTAAAATATCAAGAACTTTCATTTTCCTTCCTCCACAAACTTGCCATTTTTATCAAGGGTGTAATATGTGTTTGGCTTAATTCCATTCTTGCCAACCATTGAGGCGCGGATATGTGTAATTTCGTAATCATTGTTACGATGGACTAAGCATATGGCCCCGGTTTTGGATGCCTTGGCTCTTGATTTATACCCAGTGGCGATTGCAACCGAGTGCTGACCTTCAACAGAGGCCGCGCTTTGATAACCCGTAT
>JAGLQN010000108.1 GCA_023136835.1 Candidatus Omnitrophota bacterium
AAAACAGCGTTTTTACTACCAAAAGTGTTATATACCCCTAAACACGATTTTTTTTTATTTTTAGTTGAAAGAATTTTTACATCAGCATCCAGACAACGAATAATCAACTGTTAAAACTGTCTAAATTTAGTATATAGTTTTATCTTTTTATAAACATTCGTTTCACTGGCATTCGAAAAAGAGTAAAAAAGAGTAAGAAGAGGCATCCTATAGTTTTGCAGGACAGTTCTTTAAGGTACATTCAATGAAATCTTGGTGAGGCTTCCAATTAAATATTGGGTGTTTGCAGGCACGCATATTTACTGGATGAAAAGCGTGTGGACACTCATCCTTCCTAAAAGATAAAATAACCTTCCAATCTTCACTATCCTCTTTGACATCCACCATTAGAATCATTTCCAAACTTTTTCTTTTATCTCTACGTTGAAGAGTTTCGGATGCGAAAGTATCAATTTACCTACAGCTTCATTTTCGTTTATCCCAGCTTCCCACTTATCCTTATCTCCTCCAACACTTGCTGTATAGTCATCTGTTCTCTTATCAATTAATATCGTAGTCATTTTTATCATCCTTATCACTTATCGACAATCGTTTTTCCATCCACCCTGAACATTTTTCTCTGAACATCAATCACATCGGGTTCTATTCCGAAATGCTTTCGGACATAATCCACACCTGCACCTTTCTTGGTATCAAAGTCTATCATAAGGTCTTGTGTGGTTACTTCCGGTGGATATGGACTTGGAAGAGTTGTATGTAAGCTTACTTTGTCTGTACCGTCCGTGATTAAGACCACGGCTTTCTTAATTTGTATTGTGAAATCTTTCATTCTTATGCCTCGAACGTTTCCCAGGAATGGGCACATGTCTTGCATGTTTTGATATATTCTCTATCCGGTGAATCCTGCCCTGGTGTTCTCACCATCGTTTTGGACTTGAAACTTCCGCAGATAGGACACTTGCTTTCTGCTGGAAATGTAATATCTCCAAGCTCATCGACAAGATCACGAAATAATCTCCATTTTTTACTGTATGATGAATGTCTATGTGCCAACGCTAAAGCCATTTTACGGTGAACATCTTCGATTTTTTCCTGTTTTGTTAGCATCGTCCACACCTCTATCTTGTAAGTTTTAATCCTGTTAGATTGATTTCATCGGGGATTTCATCAAAGTTCATTT
>JAGLQN010000109.1 GCA_023136835.1 Candidatus Omnitrophota bacterium
GGTATTAAGAAGATCTTCTTCCGATATATTACTCAGATCAATTTGTTTTTTTTGTTTTACAGACATAAGAATACCTAAAGCTGACCTTCAAGCTTGCTCATGAGGTCACTTGCTTCATTGATTATATTATCCGGAATTAACTTCAAGACTTCCATATCTTTTTTAAAAGAATTAAGGGCGTCATAAAGCTTACGGATGGCCGCTTCATTACGTTTATCGCGCTCTTCTTCAGGATCGACCGGTTTTCTTTCTTTCATGAGAGCCACAAGATCCTTACGGACCAGTGAAGCGTCTTTGCCCTTATCAAAGACGTCTTTTTTCAGTTTCACGTAATCGTCTCTTAATAGTTCTTTCTTTTGCTTGGCTAAACGAAGGACATTGACCGCTTCATATCCTGGTACTTGGACAGCTTCACGCGTCTCGCTGAATTCCTTCTTTAGGTACGCAGGCTCCTCGGATTCCAGGAAAAAATAAGTTTTTAAAAGTTTTAACGACATTTGTTTGGGAAGGCCAACTTCCTGTTCTGTATAATATTCAAATCTGTCATATCCCCAAGCATAATACAGCTTGTCTCTCCAAACACTACACAAAGCTTGCCCCAAATTCACCCAGGAAGTCTTAAACTTCTTGGAATAATCCAGAATCTGGCTTCTTAAAAGTTCGCTGGTCACATCAGCCTTATTTTCTGTTCTTTTATTGTTCAATACTTCAAGAGAGTCCATAAACCTTCCTTTCTTTTTGAACTTTGACTGGAAGAATACTAATCGTCTTCCCTTGTCGATTAGAAAGCATCTGTTTTGTGAAGTGGCGTGGTTTATTCTTAAGGCGAGGAGATCTGTTGTCTGATGCCGGTAACCTTTGACTAAAAAACCAAACAGATCAATAAACAATATAGACTATTCGAGGTAATTCTTAAGATCCGCCCAGGTCTTCTTTCCTACTATACCATCACTCTCAAGGTCATGATCCTTTTGAAAAGCCTTAATGGCCTTTTGCGATCCGGAACCTAATTTTCCATCAATAGCCCCGTCATAATAGCCAGATTTTTTTAAAGCCGTTTGAACCTCTTGCGGCGTTACCGGAACACGTAAGATTTGCACAGGTCCGGGTTGAGATGCCTTTGTTGAAGAAACTGTCGCTGACCTTGAAGGCCTATTGACAGATCCAACAGAACCGACAAGCTTCTCTACACTCACTACAAGCTCTTCGACAGCATATTTTAGTTCTGCAGCATCTCGCTCACGATCATCTAACCGGCTCTCCACTTGTGCCACTCGAATTTGCAACTGATTAACCGTCGTCGGTTTTTGAGTTGTGGCACAGCCCACTAGAGAACCGACCAATACAACTCCGATAATCAATCTAAAAAACATGCGCGCCTCCTTTGAATAAATACCGGATATAGAACTGCGGACATTCTACCATAAAGCCCGGTTCTTCCCATTCCTTCTTCAAATACTTTCAGGATATACAATACTAACTTCCATTAGTTTTACCGAAATATCATGAAGGAAGTTCGGATAGTTCTGCCGAAAAGCTTCGGCCCCTTCTTCACGCTCGTCTAAAACCTCAACAGTATACTCAAAACCGGGCTTGATAACCGGAAGCCCTCCTCCTAATTTAATTTTCTCCTTTGTCCCAACCATCTTAAGCGTCCCGGCATAACAAACCGCATTCGGGATGACTTCAAGCGTGATATCCATATCTTCCGTTGCCATTGTTGACCCGACGGGAATCGAGACTGAAGAAATCTTATACCGCCCAATAGGCAATTCAATGAAAAAATAACCGGGCTTGACAGTTTTGACGTCCCACGGAAATGTCTGTTGGTCTGAATTTTCTCCAATATGCAATTGAAATGTATGCGTTGAGTCTTCTAAATTTTCAAAAAGAAATTTGACATAGCGAGTCTCTAAAAGACCCTGAAAATCTGTCTTTGCAAAGACAACCCCCTTTTTCTCCACATAGCCCGCTAACTCTTCGCTTTTGGTATTTTGCAGCTCAGAAGAAGGATCAGGCGACTCAGAAAT
>JAGLQN010000011.1 GCA_023136835.1 Candidatus Omnitrophota bacterium
TATTTACGTCACTTCGTTCCGTAAATATAAAATTTTCTCGGGGAGTAGCGCAGCTCGGCTAGCGCGCAACGTTCGGGACGTTGAGGTCGTGGGTTCAAATCCCACCTTCCCGACCAAAATATGGTCACTCAAAAGCATATTTACGAAAACCCTAACGAAGGAGAAGTGAATGGCAGAAAATAATTCCATAAAAGAGAAAACAGAAGTTATGGATGTCCCCCATGAGCAGGACCATGTTTGGGCAATATTATGCCATCTTAGCGCTCTTGCTTTGTTTATTATTCCTCCTATCGGTCAAATTCTGGGGCCGCTTATTATTTGGCTTATTAAAAAGAACGACATGCCGTATGTTAATGAAGAAGGCAAAAAGTCTCTTAATTTTCAAATCTCGATGACAATTTATATGTTTATCGCTTTTGTGCTGTGTTTTGTTGCTGTCGGGATTCCACTTTTAGTTTTACTTCTTCTGACCAATATTGTCCTTGTTATTATCGCTTCTATAAAAACAAGTAAAAAAGAGAAGTTCCAGTATCCCTGCACGATTCTTTTTATTAAATGATCCTCTGTTTAAAAAACGGTTATCATAAGGTTTAGGAACATGGTTCGGGCACATATTATCTTTTCCGGAACAGTTCAGGGGGTCGGTTTTCGCTTTACGGTTCAAAGGTATGCCGTAGGCCTCGGTTTAAAAGGTTGGGTCAAAAATCTTCCTAGCGGTTCTGTCGAGGCCCTTATTGAAGGAGAGAAGCGGAGGATCGAGGAACTTTGCCGAAATATTGAAGATGATTTCCGAGGATATATCGAAAATAAAGATATCCAATTTGTTCCTGTAGAGGGTACTTTCAAAAGCTTTCAGATCTCCCGTTAGCGGAGCGTTTAGCTGTTGGACATTATAAAATAAGCGTAATGAATAAGAATGAAGCCGTAAAAAGGGTCAGAGAGATAACCGAAGCACTTGAAGAGCATAATTATCTTTATTATGTCCTTGCCGAACCGACCATATCGGATAAAGAATATGATGATCTTCTTAAAAATTTGCTCGATCTAGAAAACCAATTCCCCGACTTAAAAGATCCTAATTCTCCCAGCCAGCGGATAGGCGCTAAAGTTCTCTCCGGCACAAAAACCGTAACTCATAAGGCCAAGATGTATTCTCTTGATAATACGTATTCCATTGATGAGCTCAAAGAATGGCATAAACGTGTTCTTAAAGGATTATCAAAGTGCCAAGTCGAGTATGTTGTTGAGCTCAAAATTGACGGGATCAGCGCGGCCCTGACATACTGTAAGGGCCGATTCATTCTTGGGGAGACGCGCGGCGACGGTACAGTAGGTGAAGATGTCACGTACAGTTTGAAAACAGTCCGTTCTATTCCCCTTAAGCTGAAACAGGATAGGGATGCGGTTTTTCCGGAAACACTGGAGGTGCGCGGTGAGGTTTATATGGCTCGCAAGGATTTTGCGCGTCTGAATCAGGAACGGAAGAAGGCAGGTAAAGTTTTATTTGCCAATCCCCGGAATGCGACGAGCGGCTCGGTAAAACTGCTTGATTCACGCATTACGGCGCAAAGAAAACTTAGCTGTTTTGTGCATTCTTTCGGAATCCTTAAAGGGGAGAGAGAGTTTAAGACGCAATGGGAATTCTTGAACAGTGTTAAGAAGTGGGGATTTCCTGTTGATCCTCAACATCGGCTGTGCCGGTCTATTGAAGGAGTCATCAAATATTGTCGGGAATACCAGGAAAGGCGGGAGGCGATTCCCTACGAAGTTGACGGCGTTGTGATCAAAGTTAATTCACTACAGCAGCAAGGACAATTGGGGACCACGTTAAAAAGCCCCCGGTGGGCAGTGGCCTATAAATTTCCCGCCTATCAGGCGACGACGACGGTAAAAGATATTGTTATTCAGGTCGGACGGACAGGGGTTTTAACGCCGGTGGCTGAATTAGAACCGGTGGAATGCGCCGGGGTCATAATTTCCCGATCAACTTTGCATAATTTTGATGAGGTCAAACGGCTTGGGATTAGAAAAGGTGACCGTGTTCTTATTGAAAGGGCAGGGGATGTTATTCCGAAGATCATTAAAGTTGTCTCCGCTCGCAGCAATGAGAAACGAAAAGCCTTAATGGTCCCAAAGAAGTGCCCAGAATGCGGAGGAAAAATTGTTAAAGAAAAATTAGAGGAAGTTGCCTATCGTTGCACGAATCCCGCATGCACACGCCAGTTAGAGCGCGGGCTTCTCCATTTTGCTTCCCGCGGGGCGATGGATATCGAAGGATTAGGGGAATCTGTTGTTGTTCAGTTGTTAGATAAAGAGCTTGTTAACGGTTTGGCAGATATTTATTACCTCAAAAAAGAAGATCTCTTAACGTTAGAGTTATTTAAAGAAAAAAGAGCTGATAATTTAATGAAGGCATTAGAGGAGAGTAAGAATCAGCCGTTTTCGCGGTTTTTATTCGGGCTCGGGATCATGAATATCGGTGAGAAAGCAGCTTATACATTAGCGCAAAGGTTCGGGACTATTGATCGAATAATGGAAGCCACGCAAAAAGATTTCGAAGCGATCCATGAGATCGGGGGTGTGATGGCTGATGCGGTGTTTAAATTCTTTAATGGAACATCGACGAAGAAGTTGATTCAGAAATTTCGAGAGGCCGGCATCAACATGCATGAGCCTATTGAAAAGAAGGGACAAGTGCTGGCAGGAAAGAAGTTTGTTTTTACAGGAGAGCTGAAAACAATAACGCGGAATCAAGCGAGCGCTCTGGTAAAAAAAATGGGAGGAGATGTTTCTTCGAGTGTCAGCAAGAATACGGATTTTGTGGTTGCGGGCGAGTCTCCGGGTTCAAAACATAAAAAAGCTATGAGCTTGGGCGTTAAAATATTGAGCGAGCAACAATTTTCTTCTTTAATATCCGAATGAAATATTAATAAATATTAATCAAAGGGTTACTTATGGATCAAAAAAAACATCATATCAGGCGGGTTTTCCCGGACTTCGTGTGTATTTGCTGTTTCTGTGCGTTGGTTTTTACGCTCAGCAGCTGTACTCCTTTGCGCCGGAAGTTTACCAGAAAAAAGAAAAAGGACGGTGAGGAAAGCCAAAAATTTATTCCTGTTCTAGAGCCGGTCGATTATCCGCAGAAAATCTATTCATCTTTAGAAAAATACAAACATCATTATTCTCTTTGGAAGGTATGGGACAGGGACCTTTTGCAGACTATTGAGAGCGACGGCAGCGATAAGAGACAAAAATATCTTTTAGGGCAAGCTCTTGAGCAATTGGAAGGAATGAAAAAACTTTTAGTTGATGAAAAGAAATCAGAGTTCCCCCCTCTTATTGACAAGCTTCGTGAAGTTGAGCAAGTTTATAAAAAACCGGTTTCAATGCGGAATAAATTCTCGATCAAGAAAAAGATCGAACGCAATTCCAGGGAAATCCGGAACGGATTTGCGCCTGATCCGGCATTGCTCGCTGAAGAATAACAGAAGAGCTTGTCTCGTTGCGATTGAACTATTATGAAAAAATTCATTGAAGAATTTATTAACTATTTAGCTGTTGAACGCGGGCTCGCGGATAATACATTGTTGGCCTACCGCCGGGACTTAAATAAATATTCTTCTTGTTTGGCAAAGAATGGCATTAAAGAGGCGAAACAGGTTAAGCGTGAGCATATTTCGGATTTTATGTATGACCAGAAAAAGAAGGGGTTGTCGGCTAATTCGATCTGCCGGAGTTTAGCCGCCATAAAAATGTTCCATCGGTTTCTGGTCCGTGAAAGGCTTGTGGCTGAGGATCCGACTCACCTCGTCGATACTCCTAAAATATGGAAAAGAGTTCCCGATGTTCTTGCGACGGTCCAGATCGAGTCGATGATCAATACACTCAAAGGCAAAGGATGGCAGGCGGTCCGGGATAAGGCGATATTGGAATTATTTTACGCCAGCGGTATGCGTGTTTCAGAATTGCTTAATCTGAAGGTGGAGAATGTCAATCTTGAACTCGGCTATGTTCGATGTATTGGAAAAGGGAGTAAAGAACGCATTATTCCTATCGGCGGGCGGGCTTGCGAAGCCGTTGGGAAATATTGCCAGACGGCGCGCAAGAAATTAGTTAAAGACAAAACAACGATGGTTTTGTTTTTGAGCCGGTTAGGAAAGAAGATCAGCCGGCAAAGCATTTGGAAGATCATTAAAAATTGCGCACGGAAAGCAAATATCAAAACAGAGATAAAGCCGCACACGCTCCGGCATTCGTTTGCCACACATCTTCTCGAGCATGGAGCGGACTTGCGTTCTGTTCAGGAAATGCTGGGGCATTCGGATATTTCCACAACGCAGATCTATACGCATGTCGATAAAGAGAGGCTTAAGACCATTCACAGGCAGTTCCATCCGCGAGGATAAGGGCAAAGGTGATGAAAAATTACTTGTTACATCTTGATGATAAGCTTTTGGCGGTTATCCGAAGGATTGGAAAGGAATCCGAAAAAAAACAATTTTCAGCCTATATTGTTGGCGGCATTGTCCGGGATATTATCTTAAAGAGGAAAAATTGTGATCTTGATATCGTTGTTGAGGGGGATGCGATCTGTTTGGCTAAAGTTTTAGGCAGAAAATGGAGCGGAAAAGTGACTGTGTATAAGAAGTTCGGAACAGCTTCTCTGAAAACATCTAAGGGGTTGTGTGTTGATTTTGCGATGGCCCGTCGCGAACGCTATGCACATTCCGGCGCGTTACCGGCCGTCCGGCCCGGAAATTTAAAAGAAGATTTGCGGAGAAGGGACTTTACCGTTAATGCGATGGCCATTGCGATCAATCCGGGGTGTTTCGGCTGGTTGGTAGATGAATTCGGCGGTTTGAAGGACCTGTCAAAAAAGACGATAAGGGTGCTGCATAAACAGAGTTTTATAGATGACCCGACGCGTATTTTGCGGGCGGTCCGTTTTGAGCAGCGGTTTTCTTTCCGGACGGAGAAACAAACGCTTTTGCTGATGAAGGCTGCGTTGCGAAAGAAGCTTCCTTCTAATGTAAAGCTTCCCCGGTATTTTGCTGAATTCAAGAAAATATTATGCGAGGCGGATCCGCTAAAGTGTCTTAAGCGCTTGCATCAATTAGACAGGTTTCATTTTCTCGATTCAAAATTAAAGGTTCGCGTCCGGAACCTGAGCCTTTTGCATCAAAGGATTCAGAAAGCTCGAAGAAAACCGCTCTATGGTCAGGGGAATTGGTGGTTAATCTATTTTTTAGGGCTTCTTGGAGAGGCTGATGATCGTGTTGTTAAACGCGTTTTAATGAAATTTCCTTTTACAAAAAATGAGCGCATAAGCATTCAACAAAGCCGGAAGTCTAGCGATATTATAAGAAAGCTTTTAGTTTCCAATTTATGTTCAAGCCAAGTTTTCCGGATATTAAGGCCGTTAACTAAAGAGGCGATTTACTATTTACGTGTTTTGTCATTCCGGGCGATTATCTCTCGGCGTATTGACCGGTTTCTAGCTTATGATAATCAGGTTAAACTTTGTATCAATGGTGAGGATTTAAAGAAGATCGGGGTTGCTGCCGGTAACAGAATGGGGAAGATCTTAGAGGATATCCTTTGCTTGAAAATTGATAAAAAGATCAGTTCAAAACGGGAAGAATTAAAAGCAGCAAGGCTTTCATTAATGAATAATTAATGGCATAAGACACAAGATACAAATATCAAACAAGAAACAATAACCAATTAACAAATCCAAAACTGCTGTGCAAAGATTTTTGTTTGGTTATTGAGTTTTTGGGATTTGATTATTGTTTGCCCTTCGCTATCGCTCGGATTCCCTCGAAGAGTACTCGAGCGAAGCGCGGAGTATATCTTGTTTCTTGTGCCTTATTGGGAGAAAGAGAATGGGACGTATTGACCGGATCAACCAACAAGTTAAACGTGAAATTGGAAGGATCCTTCTGCGGGAGTTGGGGGATCCGCGCCTGCAGTTTGTGACGATCACGGAGGCGGACGTAAGCCGTGATCTGCATAACGCAAAAATTCGCTTTAGCGTTCTAGGAAAAGAACGCGAGGTAGAATTAGCCCAAGAGGGCCTTGAAGGAGCTAAGGGGATGATTCGGAGATTGCTGGGGCAGTCTATGAATATGCGCCATACGCCTGAGCTATTTTTTATTTATGATCAATCTATTGAAATGAGCGCCCGCATTGAGGAAACTTTAAAGGAGATCCATGATGAGAATGAAAAGCATCATTCAGACAATCAAGAAAAATAAGAAATTCCTTATTAGCACACACATCAATCCTGATCCGGACGCGTTAGGTTCGGAATTAGTTCTAGCAGCCTTTCTCAGGTCATTAGGGAAAAAAGTTACTATTGTTAATCGTGAAGCAGTTTCCCCACGGTTCTACTTTCTTCCCGGAGCCCGCGGTATTAAACCTTATCAAGAAAAGAAAAGTGAGGTTTATGATGTGGCTATTGTTGTCGATTGTGGCGATTTGAACCGCATAGGGAAGGTTCAGAATTTGATCCGAAAAGATAAAATTCTTATCAATATTGATCACCATATCACCAATGATTCTTTTGGTAATCTGAATTTAGTCAATCCTTCGGCTTCATCGACCGCTGAAGTGCTCTACGAATTATTATTGAAAGCCGGATGCGCTTTAACCAAAAGTTTGGCGATGCATTTATACATCGGGATCATGACGGATACCGGATCGTTCCGTTATGAAAACACGACCGCTCGGACGCATGAGATTGTCGCGGAGTTATTGAAATTTAAAATCGGCGTTCCCGCGATCCACCGGAAACTTTACGAGATGATCTCATTCAATGATCTTAAAGAGTTTACTAAGATCATCAGTCGCTTTGATATGTTTTTTGCGGGAAAAGTGGTTTGTGTCCAGCTGAAAAAGAAGGCCTTATCAAAGTTCTCCGGTGAATTTGATCTGCGTGATGCCATATTCAGGTTTTTGAGATCGATCAAAAACGTCGAAGTATTTGTCATATTTACAGAGATCGACAAGAATAAAACCCGGGTCAATTTGCGTTCAACGAATACATTTGATGTCGCAAAGCTTGCCAATGACTTCAAAGGCGGGGGTCATCGCCGGGCAAGCGGCTGTGTTGTTAGCAAAAGTATTCCAGGGGCCCAAAAGGAAGTGCTCGGGAAAATTAGGAAGGTTTTGTAAAGGAGTTTTTTGTGGAAGGGATCATTGTTGTCAATAAACCCGATGGAATGACCTCTCATGATGTTGTTGCCCGCGTGCGCAAGAAGTTTAACATGCGGCGGGTCGGCCATGCGGGGACTTTGGACCCGTTAGCGACGGGTGTTTTAGTTGTCCTCCTAGGGAAAGCGACAAAACTTTTCAATAAGTTCGTCGCTTTTGATAAAGCTTACCGAGCAACCCTTATTTTAGGAATGGCAACAACCTCGGCGGATATCCAAGGGAAGGTCATTGAAAGAAAAACCTACGATCATATTACGCAAAAACAGGTTGAGGATATTTTCAAGAATTTTGTTGGTAATATTGAGCAGATCCCTCCAATGGTCTCGGCAGTTAAGATAGCCGGGCGCAAGCTTTATCAGTTAGCGAGAAAGGGTATTGAAGTTGAGCGAAAGCCGCGGCAAATACGTATTGATTGTTTAAGAATTGAGGAATTCAATCCGCCTGAAGTAAAATTTTATTTAGAATGTTCCAAGGGTACGTATGTCCGCCAATTAGCCGAAGATGCCGGAAAAGCCTTGGGCTGTGGAGCTTGCATTTGTCAAATTCAGCGGACAAAAGTAGGAACATTTTCGATTGAGGAGGCCGTTGATATAAAGGATCTAAATGAAAGTCATATACGGAACTGGAAAGGTTAATAAAACGTTTAGAAACGCCGTCTTGGTGATCGGTGTTTTTGACGGCCTCCATATTGGGCATCAGAAATTAATTAAAGCTGCGGTCAGGAGAGCCAAAAAAATAGGAATGCCGGCTATTGTTATGACGTTCTCTCCGCATCCTGTTGAGGTATTACACCCAAAGCGCTATCTGCCATTCATTGTTTCATTGCCGCATCGCCTCAAACTGATCGAACAGCTCGATGTAACCGCGTGCATTATTATCCGCTTTACTAGACGATTCTCTCAATTAACTGCCGAGCAATTTATTAAGAAATATTTAGCCGGTTATATCCGTCCCAAGGAGGTTTTTGTTGGCGGGGACTTTTGCTTCGGGCAAAAAAGGGAAGGAACAGCCCTTTATTTTAAGAATGCCGGCCGTAAATACGGATTTAAAGTCAATGCGGTATCTCCTTTAAAAACAGGAAACAAGAAGATCGGCAGTTCTCATATCCGCCGTTTAATTGTGCAAGGAAAACTTAATGCGGCAAAACGTTTTTTGGGGCGCAATGTTTCTGTTATCGGCAAAGTTGTCAAGGGGGATGGGCGGGGAAAAACATTAGGTTTCCCGACGGCAAATATTTATCCCGAGAATGAAATGATCTTGCCTGCCGGCGTCTATGCCGCGCGTGTTATAGTAGATCATAAAAATTTTAACGGGATGGCAAATATCGGCCGGTGCCCGTCTTTCAAAAAAAATAAAAACCGAATCAATATTGAAACTCATATTTTTGACTTCAAAAAATCATTATATGGAAAAGAAATTATGGTTGAATTCATCAAGAAGATCCGCAATGAAAAAGTCTTTCATTCGCCAAGGAGGATGATCGCGCAGCTTACACGCGATGAAATTAAGTCCAGGGCGATTCTTCAAGCGCAATAATCCAAGAGTCCTTACTTTTAAAAACCGCGGCCTTTTCTTGGCAGCGACCCTTCTTTTTTATGATCATGTATTTTTCCTGCCTAATTCTGCAATATAGGTACTATATATTGTAGCCTGTCCCTAATGTTATACAAATTGTTGTATATGAATAACATACGAACATTTAGTTGGAATTTGTATTGACAATTCCCATGACTGTACCTATACTGTGAACTGTAGTGGAGAGAAGTGGAGAGAGGTGGATGAGACCACAACTTATGTCGAATCCACCCCATCCTTTCCACGATGAAGAGAAGTTTCACTAAGAAAGGGCGGGGTAAATTCATCGATTAACTTACGTCATCCCCTGCCAAATTACGGGATTCCGTAAGTTAAGGATTCTTTTATGTTCTACGGAGAATATAAACATAGTATTGATAGAAAAGGGAGGCTCATTTTACCGGCGAAATTCCGAGAGGCATGCAAGGAATACAGAATCGACCGGTTTTTTTTGACCCGCGGTTTAGATAAATGCATCTTCATGTTTACCGAGGATGAATGGCGCGTCCAGGAACAGAAATTCAAGACGATGTCATTTACCAAGCAGGAGACGAGGTCGTTTAACCGGATGTTTTTTTCCGGCGCGGTCGATACGGCTCCTGACAAGCAGGGACGTTTTATTATCCCTCAGTATCTCAAGGAGTATGCCGATATTAAAAAAGATACTATCTTTATCGGGGTTTCTAATCGTATTGAAATCTGGAACCGAAAAAGCTGGCACGCGTTCTATGAAAATTCAAGCGATTCTTTTGAACAGATCGCCGAAAACATTCTCAATCTTTAGAGGAGATTCATCCATGCTGATGGATCAGATGATTATGGATCATTCACAAGAGACAACGAGCAATGAGAATACAGCTCACATACCGGTCATGCTTAATGAGGTGGTCGAGTATTTAAAACCAGAGCGCGGCAATATTGTTGTTGACGGTACGCTTGGATTAGGCGGACATGCCGAGATCCTCTTAAAGCTTATCGGGGACAAAGGGCGTTTGATCGGTATTGACCGCGATGCCCGGGCCTTAGCGCTCGCGCGGGAGAATTTAAGCGCTTATCAGGATCAATGTGATTTTGTTCATGAGAATTATGCGAATATTGACGCGGTTTTAGCGAAACTGAATATCAAAGATGTCGACCGCATTCTTTTGGATTTGGGGATTTCGAGTTTTCAATTAAATGACCCGCAAAGAGGGTTTAGCTTTCGGGCAGAAGGGCCGTTAGATATGCGCATGGATCAGGACAGTTACATTTCCGCGTTTGACCTGGTTAATTCGCTGTCGGAGAAAGAAATTTCAGCGATCCTTAAGGATTTTGGGCAAGAACGCTGGCATCATCGCATTGCCCGTTATGTGGTCCAGCGCCGGTCAGAAAAGCCTATTGAGACCACAAAGGAATTAAGTGACATCATTCTGCGCGCCATGCCGCGCCATAGCAGGAGGGAGAAAATTCATCCGGCGACAAGAACTTTTCAGGCCTTTCGCATAGCGGTGAACCGCGAACTTCAAGGGCTTGAAGAGGCCCTTGATAAGTGTTTTGATTGCCTGAAAACCGGCGGGCGCATCGGTATTATCGCGTTCCATTCGCTGGAAGACCGGATCGTCAAACAAAAATTCCGCAGCTGGGCTAAAAGCGGGGAATTAAATCTCATTGTTAAAAAACCTTTACGGCCAAGCGATGGTGAAGCTAAATTCAATTCCCGGGCACGAAGTGCCCGGCTAAGAATCGCAGAAAGGATATAAATGCAACTTTGTAAATTCTTTAAAGTCATGAGTATCGTTATCGTATTAGCGCTTACGTATATTCATATGCAGATGCAAATTGTCGACTTGGCGTATAGGGGCAATAAGAAAGAACAGCAGATCAAGAGGCTTGTTGAAGAAAATGGAAATATGACGTATAAAATCTTGATATTGAAATCGGCCAACCATTTAGGCGTTGCCATGCTGGAAGAAAATCCCGATATGCAGTTCGCTGACGCTCACGATGTTGTGCAAATTGCCGCTCCAAAAGAACTCCTCATGGAAGATCAATTGAATGAACAATCCAAGCTCGCAAAAAGAACAAATCCTTTGTTAAGTTTGCTGTCCTTCGGCATTGAAGCTGAGGCAAAGACAGCCGAGTAGATTCCGAATATCTCTTTAGTTGATTGCTTTGGGCTTTATGTTCTAAAGGCGTGTGTCACTGCGCCGCATATAAGTCCATAGAGCACAGAACCTGATATGCAAAACCGAAAACATGCCCTTCGTTTTAGCTTAGTTACACTTATTCTTTTATCCTGTCTTTTTGTGTTTGCCGTTAAACTGCTTCTCATTCAAGTTTTTAACTCTACACATTTAGGCGGACTGGCGCAGAAACAGCACAATTATTTTGTTGAACTTGAGCCTGTCCGCGGGACGATTTATGACCGCAACTTGCGGCCTTTGGCGTTCAACGTGCCGGTCTATTCTCTTTTTGCGAATCCCCGTTCCATGTCGGAAGAAGATAAAAAGAAAGTTATTGAGCGTCTGGCGCCTTTACTTGATCTTGAGCCCGGGTTTCTTCAAGAACGCTTAAACCGGGATAAATATTTTGTTTGGCTAAAGAGGAAACTATCCGCGGATTTGACCGAGCAGATCAAAAGCATGAAAATTAAGGGGATCAGTTTCCGGCGAGAAAGCAAACGGTATTATCCTAACGGCAGTCTCGCCGCTCATATTATCGGTTTTGCCGGGACGGATAACATGGGCCTTGAAGGGCTGGAGTTATCTTACAATAAATATCTTAAGGGAAAAGAAGGGAAGATGCAGGTTTTGCGGGACGCCCGGCAGAGACAGTTGCAGATGGGAGAAAGTTTCTTGCCGCCGCAGGAAGGATTTCATATTGTCTTAACCATTGATGAAACGATCCAGTATATCGCCGAGCGCGCCCTTCAAAAGGCTTATAAAAAACATGATGCCAAGGCGGCGAGTATCATTGTTATGGACGTTGAGACCGGAGAAATACTCGCCCTGGCCAACCAGCCTACGTATGACCTGGATAATGCGGCGGAAAGTAATATTGAGAACCGGACGAACCGGGCGATCAGCTATGTTTATGAACCGGGTTCAGTATTTAAGATCATTATCGCTGCCGCGGCTTTAGAGGAAGAAATTTTTATTGAGGAAGATAAGATTTTTTGTGAAGAAGGTAGTTACCGCATAGCCAATCACATCTTAACCGACCATCGTCCGCATGGCACGCTGGCCTTCAGGGATGTTTTCGGGGTTTCAAGCAACATTGGAGTCGCGAAGATCGCTCAAAAAATAGGGCCGGCTAATGTGTATAAATACGGTCAGCGATTTCGTTTTGGTGTTCCGACAGGAATCGATCTCAAAGGCGAGGTCAGCGGCTGGTTAAAGGACCCGTCACAGTGGTCAAAGACAACGATCGGGGCGATTCCGATCGGTTATGAGGTAACGGTCACACCCCTACAGCTTGTTTGTGCTATTTCAGCAATTGCAAATGAAGGGGTGTATATGCGGCCTTTTGTGGTAAAATACGTCAACGATAACCACGATGAGAATATCAAATCATTTGAACCGCAAATTGTCGATAGGGCTATTAGTCCCGATACGGCAAGGCGGGTCAAAGAAATTCTTAAAGGGGTTGTTGCGACTGGAACAGGAAAAAGAGCTCAGATCAAGGGCATCGAGGTGGCCGGAAAGACCGGGACAGCGCGTAAAGTGATTGATGGAAAATATGTCCGCGGAAAATATTATGCGAGTTTTATGGGATTTGCGCCTGCCGATAATCCCCGTTTAGCGGCGGTTGTTGTTTTTGACCAACCGCATCCAAGTTATTTTGGCGGTACCGTTTCTGCGCCTGTTTTTCAGGAAGTTATGAGCAACGCGTTAAAATATCTTAAGGTCTCCGAATAATGATAAAAATGATTAGAGTTGTATGACATTAAATGAGCTGTTAGAAAGTATATATATCGGGGAAATCGAAGAACGTTTTAAGCAGACAAAAATTCTGTCCGTTTGTTGCGATTCGCGAAAGGTTATGATGGGGGGGCTTTTTGTGGCGCTTAAAGGGCGGGCTTATGATGGCACTGATTTTGTTGAAGCGGCGATTACGAAGGGAGCTTATGCTGTTGCGACAATGGGGGATATTCAACAGCTACAGAAAAAGCATGAACATGTTTGTTTTTTGAAGGTGGATAATCTTCAGGAGTTTTTGCAAGGCGCCGTTTATAAGCTTTTCGGGGACCCGTCGGATGAAGTGAAAACAATTGGTGTCACGGGAACCAACGGGAAAACGACGGTGGCTTATTTCATAGAGACTATCTTTAATGAAGCCGGAGCGGAATGCGGCGTGGTTGGCACGATCAATTATCGTTTAGCGGATAATATTATTCCGGCGAAACAAACAACTCCGAGTTTTATTGATAACCAGCATTTTTTAACAGGATTAGCTTGGCAAAGTATTCCTTACTGTGTGATTGAGGTTTCATCACACGCCCTGATGCAGGGCCGGGTTCATGGCATCAATTTTAAAGGGGCCGTATTTACCAATTTGACCAGTGATCATCTGGATTATCATAAAACGGCGGAGAATTATTTCTTAGCTAAGTCGCGATTGTTTACAGGGCTAGTTTCACAAGCCACAGCTGTTATTAATACTGATGATCCTTATGGCTGCCGACTATTGACAATGACCAGCGCGAAAATTATTACTTACGGTATTGAGCGTCAAGCGGATGTCATGGGAAAAGATATTCAACTAGATATACAGGGAAACCGGTTTACTTTGGTCTGCGCCGCTGGTGAAATTGAAATTCAAACACAATTTTTTGGAATGTACAATATTTATAATATTCTCGCAGCAGCAGCTGTTTGTATGGCTGAAGGATTAGACTTGAATGTCATAAAAAAGGGGATCGAACGTTTAGGGGTTGTTCCTGGACGCCTGGAAAGAGTTGAATGCGGGCAAGATTTCCCTGTCTTCATTGACTATGCTCATACACAGGACGCGCTTGAGAATGTTCTTGCGGCTATCCGCCAGGTCAGTAAAAAGAGAATCATTCTTGCTTTTGGCTGCGGTGGCGACCGTGATAAATCAAAAAGACCCCTTATGGGGCGGGTGGCCAGCCGATTAGCGGATTACTCTATTGTTACTAGCGATAATCCTAGAAACGAAGATCCACAATCGATCATTGATCAGATCATTCCCGGATTTGATAAGGATAATTACAAGGTTGTTGTCAATCGAGAAGAGGCGATCGAAGAAGCTCTCAAAGACGCTAAGGTTGGCGATATTGTTCTCATCGCCGGTAAAGGGCATGAAATGGTTCAGGTTCTTGCGGATGGCCCGGTCGATTTCAATGAACGGGAGATTATCGAGAAATTTCTGAAATGTTAACGGTTCGCGAAATTAAAAGGATCACAAAGGGAGTACTCGTTCAAGGAAAGATTTCATCGGCGGTCACCGGTGTTTCGATCGATTCACGTAAGATCAAGAGAGGAAATGTTTTTATTGCGGTTAAGGGTGCGCGCTTCGACGGGCATGACTTTATTCGCGGGGCCACGCGCAATGGCGCGACCACGGTCATTGTTTCAAGAAAAATTGCTTGTTCAAAAGATATAACGGTCATTCGCGTGGCCGATACCACCACGGCTTTGGGCCAAATTGCGGCGTGGCATCGGAACCAATTCCGTATTCCGGTCATTGCCATCACGGGAAGCACGGGCAAGACGACGGCCAAGGAGATGATCGCTTCGGTTTTAGGAAAACAGTTCAATATTCTTAAGAATGTTGGAACACAGAACAATCAATATGGCGTTCCGTTAACTCTCCTTAAACTGAATTCTTCCCACCAGGCAGCTGTTCTTGAATTAGGGACCAATCAGCCCGGAGATATCCGCTGGTTAGCGAAGATCACCCGGCCGACAATAAGTATTTTTACGAATATCGGCGAATCCCATTTAGAGAGGTTGAAAAGCCCGGTGGGAGTTTTTCTGGAAAAAGCGCGGTTAATCAAATATATGGAACCTGACGGCACCATTATTGCAAATGGTGATGACCGCTATCTGGCCAACTTATCGAGAAAACATAAAAGATATAAAATAATCCGTTTCGGATGCTCCGGTAATGTCGATTATAGGGCCAGTCACATAAATGTCCTGAATAATCGATGTCTTTATTTCAAGGTGAAGCGGCATGTATTTAAGATCAACACTTCGGCGATTCACAATGTTTATAACGCGTTAGCCGCAATTTCTTGTGGTTTGGTCTGTAAAATCCGTTATAATGATATTATTACCGCTTTAAACTGTTTTCGGTTTTCTGGCGGACGGCAGGAGATCAAGAAAATCGGCAGGCTTTGGCTTATCGATGATACGTATAACGCCAATCCTATGTCGCTGAAAAGTGCCATTAGCACGTTGGATACGTTGCAGATCAAAGGAAAAAGGATCGTTATTTGCGCGGACATGCTTGAATTGGGTCCGCGGTCTGTCGCGTTACATCGGTCTGCAGGAGAGATGATAGGACGTTCTAACACAGATGTCGTTTTGACAATTGGTCGTTATGCGCGCTATATCACACAAGGATTAAATCAGTCGAAGGGCGGCATCAAGGCCCTGCATTGCAGGGATCTAGGAGAAGTGCGAAGACGACTCAAATGGATATGCTGCCGCGGTGATGCCGTTCTTGTTAAGGGGTCGCGGGGCATGCATATGGAGAGGGTCGTTGCTTTCTTAAATACAAGTTTCAGGAAATCTTCGTAACAGTATTTACTTTATTCCCGTGTATGTCCGGATTCAAAAGGATTTCTTAACGATAAAACTTTTGGGATATAAATTTAATCCTGTCATTCTGAGTGCTCATTTCTCTTGATTCTTTGAGGAAATGAGCTCGAAGAATCTCAACATGAAAGTCAAGATTCTTCGTCGCTATTGCTCCCCAGAATGACGCAATTGAGACGTTAATGTTTTACTATCTATCTGAATTCAGGCATATTTTCTCCGGTTTCAATATTTTCCGGTATATTACGCTCCGTGCCGCTATGGCGGGCTTGACGACTTTTCTGCTTTGCATTGTTTTTGGGCCGTTTATTATTGAGCGGTTAAAAAAAATGAAGATCCGGGAGATTGCCAAAAGAGATGACTGTCCGGACCTTGACCCGTTTCATCATCCCAAAGAGGGGACCCCGACGATGGGGGGCGTTTTTATTGTGGCGAGTATTTTATTGTCCGTTTTCTTGTGGGCTGATCTGGGAAACCGTTATATTTTTCTTACCGCTTTTACATGCGCTTCGCTTGCGGTTCTTGGGTGGGTAGACGATTATGTCAAGTTAATGAAAACCGGGCGGAGGGGTTTAACAAAACGTACCAAGCTCATCTGGGAGATCATGCTGGGATGTTTTATCGGGAGCTATGTTTATTTTAATCCTGACACCTCGACCAAATTGGATCTTCCGTTCTTTAAAAGTGTCATTGTCGATTTGGGGATATTCTATGTTCCTTTTGTCGCGCTTGTTATCATCGGAACATCGAACGCGGTTAATCTTACTGATGGATTGGACGGATTGGCTATTGGATGTGTGCTGATCGTCGGTTTAACTTTAGCTGTTTTAAGCTACATTACAGGTCACTTGACGTTCAGCGGATATCTTTTTATTCCGTTTATCTCCGGGGCCGGGGAACTAGCTATTTTTTGTTCGGCGATCATGGGGGCCAGTTTGGGCTTTTTATGGTTTAATTGCCATCCGGCGACGGTCTTTATGGGAGATGTCGGGTCTTTATCGCTGGGCGGAACATTAGGAGTTATTGCCGTCCTGATCAAAAAAGAATTGTTACTGGTCATTGTAGGTGGAATTTTTGTTATTGAGGCGGTATCAGTTATCTTACAGATTTGTTCGGTTCAACTACGCGGCAAAAAAATATTTAAGGTTTCACCACTGCATCATCATTTACAATTATCGGGCTGGAAAGAATCGAAGATCATTATCCGCTTTTGGATTATCGCGATCATTCTGGCCATGATTACATTAATGACGTTAAAGATCAGATAAAATGCCTTAAAGAAAGCGGTTAATCAAATGGACATACGGGATAAAAAGATTGTCATTATCGGGGCAAAACGAAGCGGAATGGCGCTGGCGCGGCTGGTTACTTCTTTAAATGGAAAAGCGGGAATTTCCGAGCAGGGGCCGGAAGATTGTTTAACCGAAGAATTTAAAGACTGGGCGTTTGCGCAAGATATTGCTAGCGAATTTAATGGCCATACACAACAATTTGTCGAGGAGGGTGACCTGGTCGTTTTAAGCCCGGGGGTAGCCTTTGATGCTGTGCCTGTTGCGTGGGTTAAAGATAAAGGGATCCCAGTTTTAGGTGAAATAGAATTTGCCGCGCAATTTTGTGATAAACCGATCATCGCTGTTACGGGAAGCAATGGCAAGACCACGGTCGCAACACTTATTAGAGATATTCTCGTTCGGGCCGGTCACAAGCCGTGCTTGTGCGGAAACGTTGGTTTTCCTTTCTCGGAGTTCGTTTTTGATCTAGATGATAATGATTTCGTAGTCTTAGAAATTAGTTCCTTCCAATTGGAGTCCGTCCTTGATCCCGCCTCGTCGTTTAGGACGGATGCCGGTAATGAGCTTGGAATGGAGGGTTTCAAGCCGTATATTGCGGTTATTTTGAATTTCAGTCAGAATCATCTTGACCGGCATAAGGATCTCGGGGAGTATTTAGAGGCTAAAAAGAGAATTTTCTTAAACCAGGAATCGGATGATTTTGCCGTTCTTAATCATAATGATCCGCAGCTAAAAAGTTTGGTCTCAACAGTAAGATCCCAAGTTGTTTATTTCAATTCCTCATCGGAAAATGAGGAAAGGGCAAACCCCAACCATTCAGCCGTTTTGAAAGTGGGAGGGATCCTTGGTATTAATGAGGCCTGTTGCCGGGAAGTTTTTCAAGAATTTAAGGGGGTCGAACACAGATTGGAAAAAGTGAGCCGTCTTGACGGCATTGATTTCATTAATGATTCTAAGGCGACGACGGTTGAAGCCGCCAGGTGGGCATTAGGAAGCATCGACCAGCCGGTTGTTATGATCTGCGGCGGCAGAGATAAAAATATTGATTTCTCACCGTTAGCCGATTCAGTGCGGCGGAAAGTAAAGAAGATGTATGCCATAGGGGAAGCGAGGCAGAAGATCCGTCAAGCTTTTGAGAGCTTGACGGGATTTGAAGAATGTAACGGGCTAGAGGAGGCTGTTATCAAGGCAAGGCAAAGCGCATCTGAAGGGGACTGTGTTCTTTTAAGCCCGATGTGCGCCAGTTTTGATATGTTCTGTGATTTTGAACAGCGTGGCCGTGTGTTTAAAGAAATTGTCGGTCGACTAAAATAATATGCGTGATATCCGAATATCGATAGCGGTTATTGTGACTCTTCTGGTCAGTCTCGGGATCACAATGATCTACAGTTCAAGCGGAATTTACGCGCTTCAGGAACTGGGCGATAAGACCTACTTTCTAACTAGGCATTTGTTATTTTTGTTTATCGGTTTAATGGTCGCCTTTGCTGCTATGGCTTTTGATTATCGGGATTTAAGGACTTTTGCAAAACCACTTCTTCTTATTGTCATTGCATTGCTTGTTCTTGTTCTTATTCCGGGTGTCGGGAAATCGATTTTTGGCGCTCGACGCTGGTTTAAAATAGGGCCGTTTCACTTTCAGCCTTCTGAGTTTTCCAAGCTAGCGGTATTGGTTTATGTTGCCGATTTTCTAGCCCGAAAGCGGCAAAAAATCAAAAGTTTCTGGGAAGGTTTTCTGCCGCTCATTATTATTTTATGCCTTCTTTGCCTGCTGATCGTTAAGCAGCCGGATTTAGGTAATTCTTTGCTTATCGCGGTGATCATGCTGATTATGATGTTTACGGCCGGGGCAAGGATCTTGCATATCGGCATCCTGGCATTGCTGGCTATGCCCGTCTTATTTGTTTTAATTGTCAGTGTTCCTTATCGGTTAAGAAGAATTGTCGCGTTTATCGATCCCTGGAAAGATGCCAAAGGGGTTGGCTTTCAGCTATCGCAATCTCAGATCGCTTTGGGATCAGGGGGTATTTTTGGGGTTGGTCTAGGCAAAAGCGTTCAGAAGCTTTTTTATCTTCCGGCAGCCCACACAGATTTTATTCTTTCGATCATCGGCGAAGAATTGGGTTTATTGGGAACGCTGGCCGTGGTTATTTTGTTCGCGGCCTTTATCTGGCAGGGGGCGCGAATCGCCAAGCGGACAACAGATCCTTTTGGCTATTATCTGGCCTTCGGCATTGTTGTAATGATCGGACTTCAGGCTGTTGTCAACATTGGTGTGAGCATCGGGGCTTTTCCGACGAAGGGGTTACCTCTTCCGTTTATAAGCTATGGAGGGTCGGCCTTAATTTTTAATATGATAGCAGTAGCGTTATTGTTGAACATCTCCCGCGTACAGGATTTATAACATGACACAAAGACACATGTATGCTCAATTTATCTCTTGTGTCTTTTACTTACAATGAAATTTGTTATTGCGACAGGCGGAACAGGAGGCCACCTTTTTCCGGCGCTGAGAGTTGCCAATGAACTTAAGCGCAGAGGGAATGATATTTTGTTTTTCGGGTCTTTTACCCGAGGGCGGGAACAAATACAAAAAAGCGGCTTTATCTTCGAGGAGATCGGGGCAAAGGGTTTTGTTGCCGTATCCTTCAAGGGGAAGGTCATCTCTGTTATCTGCATGATCAAAGCCGTGTTTAAATCCTTCCGGTCGTTGAGAAAATTCAAGCCCGATGCTGTCCTTGGTTTTGGAGGATATGGCGCCTTTCCGGTTGTTTTATCCGCGTATTTTTTAAGGTATCCGGCATTGATCCATGAACAGAATGTGGTTCCTGGCCGGGCTAACGCGATATTGGCCAAGCTTGTTAAAAGAATCGCGATCAGTTTTCAAAAGAGCAGCCAGTATTTTAACCCGAAAAAAACTATTTTGACCGGATGTCCATGTCATCTTCCCAAAAATGATGCCAAGAAGGCGGTTATTCTTAACGAATTTCAGTTGAAAGAAGGTAGGCACACAGTCCTGGTCTTTGGAGGAAGCCAGGGAAGCCAACGTATTAACGAAGTTTTTATTGAAACAGCCAGAAATTTAAAGGAAAAACTCGATTTTCAAGTGATCCATATATCCGGGCAACAGGATTACCAGAAGCTTCTGGACCAGTACAATCTATTGGGAATACCCTTTGCGTTATTTGAATTTTTAGATAAGATGGAAGACGCCTATCATATTTCTGACCTGGTTATTTCGAGGGCAGGCGCTGTTACTGTCAGTGAGATAGCCGGGTTTCAGTTACCGGCAATTTTTGTTCCTTATCCTTATGCTCATGGGCATCAAAAAGAAAACGCGTCTGTTTTATGCGATAAAGGGGCTGCTGAGTTGATCGAAGATAAGGATCTTTCAGCCTCAAGGCTTAGCGAAACAATTTTAACTATGTTAGATAACCAGGATGCGGGCAGGACGTTAAGGGGTGTTTGTTTTCCTGATGCTGTTGAAAGATTGGTAAAGGAGGCGCTTTGTTTGGCACAATAAAGCTAAAAGTTATTCCCATAATTCTTTTTGCTTTTGCCATTATGGGGTCTTCTGCTTGCGCGGCAGAATGGAAAGAACTTAAACGCCAGCATTTCATTATCTATTATAAAAAGGCTCCGTATAATTTTGTTAATACCGTCCATCAAGCCGCAGAAGAGTATTATGTCGAAATTACAAGAAATCTTGGATTTACACGGTATAAAGGTTGGAGCTGGGATGAGCGGGCTAAAATTTATATTTATGATAACAAGGAAGACTATGTCGAATCCGGTAAACAAGCGAAGTGGTCGCATGGATCAGCTTACCCAAAAGATAAAACCATCCGCACTTTTCCTTCAGCGCATGGTTTTTTTGATTCAATCCTGCCGCATGAACTTGGGCATATCATATTCCGTGAATTCGTAGGATTTAAGGCGCGGATTCCCGCCTGGTTTGAGGAGGGGGTAGCCATGTATCAGGAAAAAGCTCAGCGGTGGGGCGCGCATGATATGGTTCGCAAGGCCATCGAGGAAGGCACATTTAAATCGTTAAAGGAGTTGTCCATTACACGGTTGAAACATCGAACGAGCAAAGATCTCGTCACTCTTTTTTACGCAGAGGCTGCAAGTGTTGTTAATTTTATGATCAACGAGCTGGGCGATCGACGCTTTGTCCGCTTATGCCGGAAGTTGAAAGATGGCGGTCCATTTTCATGGGCGATTGATTCGGTGTACTCGCGGCTAAAGAATGTCGACGATCTAAACGATGCATGGGTTAAATATTTAACAAATGAGTAAACACTATCACTTTATTGGTATCGGTGGGATAGGAATGGGCGCTTTAGCGGCTTTATCATTGGATAAGGGCTATCGTGTCAGCGGCTCAGACCTGCGCAGCAACCAAGTTACACAACGCTTAAAGGCGAGGGGAGCCGATATTTTTTCAGGTCATGCCGGATTGAATATTGGGGAAGCTGACTGCGTTGTTTTTTCTTCGGCGATCAGTGATGATAATCCGGAATTGGTTGAAGCGAGAAGGAAGCAAATTCCTATTTTGCAGAGAGCTACGCTTTTGGCGGAACTCATGGAAGGATATACCGGCATTACGGTTGCCGGCGCTCATGGGAAAACAACGACCACGTCAATGGCCGCTCATTTGCTGGAAAAAGCCGGCTTGCAGCCGACAATAGCGATCGGAGGAATCGTTAACGAAACGCGTTCTCACGCCAAATTAGGAAAGGGTGAATATTTCGTGACGGAGGTTGATGAAAGTGACGGATCGTTCTTATGCTTTAGGCCTCATTATTCGATTATCACGAATATCGACCTTGAACATGTCGATTATTATCATAATTGGCAAAATGTTTTAGACGTGTACCGTACATTTATCGGACAGACAAGAGAAGGCGGCATGATATTGGCTTATGGCGATGACGAGCTCCTGTTAAATATGTTGAAGGAGAGCGGACAGATCTTTAAAACATATGGATTCGCCGCGGAAAACAATATTTGCGCGACAAATATTAGGTTCGATCATTTTGATTCGAGGTTCAATTGTGTTGTTGATGGTGTCGATCTCGGAGGAGTTTTATTAAGAGTTCCTGGGCGGCATAATATCGCTAATGCTCTGGCTTGCATCAGCCTGGGGTTAAGCCTTTCGATCGATTTTGAGACGGTGCGTGAAAATCTCAAAGACTACAGCGGTGTTCAGCGGCGGTTTCAATTAAAGTCAAGGGTCGACGATATTTGGATTATTGATGATTATGCCCATCATCCGACGGAAATAAAGGCCACACTTGAAACGGCGCGGTTGTTCAAGCGGTCTCTTAAGGATACGGTAGCTGTTGGGGAAACCAATGGGCTTATTACGATCTTTCAGCCGCACCGTTATTCGCGGGTCAAAGGGCTACTGGAAGATTTCGCCCAAAGTTTAGTTTACAGTGATCAATTAATTGTTACGGATATTTATGCTGCCAGTGAAGCGCCCATTGAGGGAATAACAGCGCAGAATTTATGTAAACAGATCCAAGCTCTTACGGACAGGTCTGTTTGTTATATTCCAAAGGAAAAAATTACTGATTATTTGCTGAGTATTGTTAAGCCTCAGGATCTGGTTTTGACTTTAGGGGCCGGGGATATTACGCGTATTGCCGATGATTTTGTCGCGGCCTTGAAAAAGCGTTCCGCGGCCGCGGAAGTATAATTATGGGCGAATTAAGGGAACAAATCGGGCGTGTCGGCATTTTATTGGGCGGAGTTTCCTCCGAGCGTGAGATCTCTCTTAAATCAGGAAAGGCGATTACTGAAGCGCTGCTCAGGCAAGGGTTTGATGTTGTCGCGTTAGATGTTGTCGACGGAGACTATAAGAAGGTTACCTCTTTAATTAAAGAAGCCGGCATAGATATTGTCTTTATCGCCCTGCATGGACAGCTTGGGGAAGATGGCACTATCCAGTCGATCCTGGAGGAAATAAATATTCCGTATACCGGATCCGGCGTTGAAGCGAGCCGTTTGGCAATCGATAAGGCTTTAGCGCAAAGCGTATTTAAAGAAAATGGCATTGAGGTTCCCGCCTATGTCACCTTGTCCAGAGATGACGAGCTGCGCATAGACGCGGTTGCCCAGCAGTTCGGTGGCTTTCCTATTGTCGTTAAGCCCGCTCGCGAAGGGTCCAGCATCGGTATTCATTTAACGATGACGCCTGATGAACTGACGAGCGCGGTTGAAGGCGCGTGGAAATATGGTCCAACGGTATTACTTGAACAGTATATTGAGGGCAGGGAATTAACGGTTGGAATTCTCGGGCAAGAAGCATTGCCTGTCGTCGAGATCTGCCCTAAGGGCAAGTTTTTCGATTATGAGGCGAAATATACAAAGGGAATGACCGATTATATCGTTCCTGCCGAGATACCCGAAGATGTTTTATTTGGGCTTCAACGGACGGCCTTTTGCGCCCATCAAGTTCTGGGATGCGCTGATTTCTCGAGGGTCGATTTCATGCTTGGGGGAAATCAGGCGCATTATGTCTTAGAGGTGAACACGATCCCCGGTTTTACGTCAACAAGTTTGCTGCCGAAAGCGGCGCAAGCGCAAGGTATAAGTTTCGATCAACTGTGTTTTAAATTAATGGAACTCGCTTATGGCAAGAAAAAAGAATTCAAAGACGCGGCCCTTCATTATTAAGTTTATCCTTATTACTTTTTTGGTGGCCGGTATCGGTTTTAGTATCAGCTGTGGAGTGATATATCTTTTTGAAAATACGAAATATTTCAAGATCCAGTCGATCACGATTGACCCATCTCTGCAATTCATTAATAAGAGGGATTTGAGGAATCTAAAGGGGAAGAATATTTTTGAGATCGACCTCAAGGCTATCCAACGCCGGCTGAGCTACAAGTATCCTCAGGCTTCCGAATTAAAGGTGATGAAGAGGTTTCCTAACCGGATCGCTGTTGTTGCTAAACAGCGGCACCCTCTTGCGCAGGTACAGATTAAAGACCGTATAGCTACTTTAGACGAGGAGGGGGTTGTTTTGTCTTCCGGGGGGCAAGCGCGCAAGGATTTGCCGCTTATTGTTGGGGTAAGAGGGGACAGCCGAAAATTGGTTCGGGGGTTGCCGTTTAAAGGGGCCGATATTCAGACAGCTCTTAAGATCACCAATCTTTTTCAGGCTAATAAAAGTCTATCCTCGTATTCGATCGACAGGATTAATGTCGAGAATTTATCGAAGATCTATTTTACGTTATCCAATGATCTAGAGGTCATTCTCGACAGGAACAATACCTCCCAAAGGATAAAGGTTTTGGGAGTCGTTTTATCGCAAGGCAAGTTAGACATGAAACATGTCAAATACATTGACCTTCGATTCAAAGAACCGATTATCGGTAAGAAATAAATTAGACTAAAGACTTCAGACTAAATATTGTTCATAGTTTGTGGTCTAAAGTCTGGGGGCTGTAGTTTGGAGTCTTGAAATATGTTAAGTAAAATGATAAAAGAGAAATATTATTGCGGCATTGATCTAGGGACGCAAAAAATAAAAGCGGGCATTCTCAAGGTCAAAGATCCGACGGATATGGAGCTCATCGGCGCTTACGAGCATAAGAGCCACGGGTTTAAAGATAACGCGGTCAGTGACCTGGCGGAATTCTCCGAATGCATTCATCATACGATCCATGAGCTGACCAAGAAGACCGGGATTAAATTCAGGCACGTTCAGCTTGGATTAGGCGGGGCGATGATCGAAACGCGAGAGATTAATACGGTTATCCCGTTGATCGACCGGGGCAATAAGATCATTACCCGTCGAGATATAAAGAAGCTCAATAATGATGCGCGCTTATTAGGGATCAAGATCGATGAGGAGATCCTGCATGACCTGCCCCAGTATTATAAGGTTGATGATGTGAATTCGGCACTCAACCCAATCGGCCTTTACGGGCGCAAACTCGGCGTTCATTCTTTAATGATCATTATCAATGGCAACCGCATCCGCAATATTACCAAGGCTGTTCATCAAGCGGGATATGATGTGGCCAATGTATTTTTCAGCAGTTACGCCACCTCAAAGGTCGTTCTTCAGGATACAGAGAAAAAAGGCGGGTGTATTCTTATCGATATCGGGTCGCAGTACACGAGCGTTCTTGTCTTTCTCGATGGAATACTGCGGTTTCTCGAGAAAATAAATATCGGCGGGAGTAATTTTACCCGTAACATTGCTGATCAAATCAATTTACCCTTTGACTTGGCTGAGGAGATCAAGAAATCCTATGCGGTGGCATCGGGTTTTGATGAGCGCAAAGATGAGGAGATTTTAGTTAAGCGGGAGGATGCGTATATTCCGGTCAAAAAAGGCGCGATTTATCAGGCGATCAGCCCCGTCATTGAGGAGTTTGTTGAGCGTATCCGGGCGGCCATTGTTCTTTCGGGCTTAAAAGACCGGATCAATAACGGCATGACCATCGTCGGTGGCGGATCACTTTTACCCGGTTGCATTGAGAGGATCGGCCAGGCGATGAACATGCCTGTCAAGCTGGGCCAAGTGAACCTGCCTTCGCGTAAGAATTTAAATCATACAGCTCTTTTTTCATCGGTTGTCGGATTAGCCCAGAGCGGCTTTAAAAAAACCGTTCGATATTCGATATCTTCTAACGGCCATTCCCACTGGGCCAAACACTTCACCAACAGGGTTAAAGACTTATATCAGGAGTATTTTTAAAGAAGTTAACGCAGGTGTTAACGGCCGTTAGTTAAGTGGCTTTTTAATGACCAAAACACAAGCACCAAATAACAAATAAATATCAA
>JAGLQN010000110.1 GCA_023136835.1 Candidatus Omnitrophota bacterium
AATAAAACAATGTAGTAGTAGGTGAAGTATGACAGATAAAACAACAGAAGAAACAACAGTAATACACCACAGAATTCCTTCAGATTTGGCAATATTCATAGATGACATGGCACAGTCAAAGTCGAGAAAATATCATAATAAAGCTCACGTTACTGTAATTGCACTCCAATTATTGAAGGATCAGCACGACGGCAAGATTAGAGTAGTAAGAGCAAAGAAAGCAAGATCACACTAAACAAACAGGCGGGGTTCGTCAGCCACGTACCCTGCCACAACCATCATACGAATATCAACATGCTGCGGATGGCGGGCAAATCCTATCCACTCCCACAACTCCCCATCAACGTGTCGGAGGGCTTATATAAGTCACCTGGAAAATCGCTTTGGGCGAAAGTGGTTCGAATCCACACTCCGGCGGCCAAACACATCTAACAAACCTATGAACAAAACTTGTACAAAAAGATCAACCTGCCTATAAGCATGGAGGTATTATGTTTTGACGGACTGAAGAAATAAAAAAACGATAACAATTTGCGCCCGTGGCTTAGTCAGGAAGAGCAGTGGACTTTTAATCCATCGATCGGGGGTTCAAATCCCTTCGGGCGCACCAATTGCCAACATGGCCTAACGGTATGGCAAGCCCCCTGTAAGGGCTAGATTGTCGGTTCGACTCCGGCTGTTGGCTTGGCCTCGGAATAGGCCTAGAACATAATAATGTCCGGTGGTGCCCCCTACACCTTAAAAAGTAGCTTCGGCTCGGGTGGCCCCTGATGCGTGGCGGAAGAGGTAGACGCAATTATCCTGTGTGATAAGCGCAGAATACAGCCTTTATGGTAGTCTATGTAATGTATTCATGTGTGGTGCAAATCCACACCGCATCATTCGGCTCTCATGAAGCCGATAAATCCTACATCGAGCGTAGATCTATATTGATCGAAAGATGCTAGGTTGGCCAGGTGGAGCCATGATCCACCAACATATTATGGTGTGATCTGAAAAGATGTTCAGTAATCAGATTATAGAGAACTTGCCCGGTGTAGCGATACGGCGCGGGCATGACCATCCAGATGAGTATGGTAAGATGGACGGGTAAGATGTAAAACGAGGCGTCGCTCACTACACGCCTATCTATGATCCGGTGGTGCAAACCCACCTCACACCAACATATTTTTACCAGTAACTATTTATACTATAAACACTTACTAAGTAACTAACTCATTGAGGAGGATTACAATGAAAAATATAAACGAGAAGTTCACAGACGAAGAGCACGAAGAGATTGATAAGATCAAGAAAGCAACCGGCTTAAACTTGCACGACTTCATTTTGGATGCTGCCAGGCTGTATAGTAGGTGATTTATTATGGATATTATAAATAAAATATGTGGAATAGTAGTATGTATTATTGGTCTGGGTGTATGGGGCATAGATTACCTTATATTCACAGCAATTGGTGCACTAACCGCGTGGATTGCTGCAACTGTTGGAATGACTGGGTTGGCTGTTTTGGGTGTACAGATTGTTGGATGGATATTAACCCTTGGAATAATGATTTTATTGTTGTTCATTGGTTTTGTGATTGTCTGTTTAGGCATTGGAATATTTTTGGAAGATTGAGGTAATTAATATGTCATTCGGACCAGACTTCATCCAACCACCGACACACCTCACATTCAGAAATCCAATCGGAGAAGTAGACAACGCCGCACTTAATCTTAGAACCGCTGAAATACAACTGATCAACAGAGAGGCCAGGATTGCCAGGCAGGAGCGGGAGGCAGAATATAATGAATGATAATACAATACCAATTACTGATGTAAATTGTGATGATTATAGTTGTGATTTAAATTTGGATGGAATGTGTACATCACGCAATCTAAGCATCAAAAACCACAAATGTAACTTTAAGGGTAGGGGGGAACATCAATGAAAATCGAAGACAAAATATACCTCCCTCATGTCTGTTCGGACTGCGGTGTTGCGCGATTAATCCTGCGGGACGATCTACATGACAATCCAACAATTGCATGCACCGAATGCGACGGCACAATGAAACGGTGGGCAATCCATAAAGATGTGCCTATACCATTATTCAGTAGTGAAAATGGGTATTACCTGACTTATACCCAGAGACTGAGAGAAATTACAGGATCACCCTGGAATCAAAACAGTGGTTCATCACTTGCGGCCGTCCGCAAGAAAGTAGGCCAGGATTTGGTGGAATTCCCGGGAATGCCGGAGATGATTTATCTCCCATCTGAATATGAAGCGGCACAGCTCAGAGCTGAACTCATGGCAGAGAAGATTGAGGATATCGTAGTCACGCTAGTATACAAAGCAATATACACCAGCAGCAAAGGCGGGATCTACGTTGAATCACTGCGGCATTCCCAGGTAATAGGACGGATCCACGAACTCCGGGAACAATGTACAGGCAGTATCAAAATCATGATGATCTACTCTGAGGAGATACACCGGCTGTTCGGATGGAATGACATGCCTGTGGATGAAAAACCACTAATGCCAAAGTATGATCAGGAATATGAGCGCAATAGAACAGCATATAGGAATCCAGCAAGTGGAGTATGATAAAATGGTTTATGAAATAGATGATAAAGATGCAGCACTACTAGAATGGAAAGATCAACAGTGTAGGCAGGCAGACAGCAATGGAACAGGTGAAGATATGATATGTAGAACAAAATCAGGAACCATAGTGCACAAAGGACTTTGGTGTGATGGATGTCCGTATGAGTGAGTGGTGACAAGATAATGAACGACAATATGACAGCAACACCAGAACAGAAGAAAGAACTTTCAATAAAGGCATTGAAGATTGCCGGATTTACAGAAAAGGACAATTTCCAAGGCATGTATACCATGGAACACGGCATGAAAACTATCGTCGTGAACTTGAACGAATCACCAATAAAGTCGTATTTCAACGTTGATAAGAAAAAAGTCACTGAAGACGATGAACACGATACCTTGGCGAAAGTTGATACGATGATCACCGAGGCAGAGGATGGCAGGATGCCTACTAAGAGGGAGCCGGATATCATTGTGAACACCGGCGCAAATGAAGTCACACCAGAGCAGACAGACGATGCGCAGACCAAGCCGGAGTCAGCACAGAAAGAAGGTATTGATTTTAATGTTGATCCTGACACTTGGCCCGATGGTTGGGATCCATCTATGGGTCCGAGACAAACAGAATCAATTGAACATGCACCGGATACAATAGTTCGTTCAACCGCACCACCAGCGCCATTTGTCCCACAAGGCACCATGATTAAGACATTTGTACCTGGACTCAAAGAGATTGGTAAAATCAAGATCGGCCGTAAAGGTGCAATGAAGAAATCAAGGGCCGGCAATGAATACCGCCCACCTGAGAAGTTCAATCATTTTGAGGTAGTGACCTTACACAAAGATGATTATGGTGATTTCATACCAGACGCCCCAGTAATGGGACTTATCGGGTCCGATTGTAAGGAACTGGATGTATCGCTGCTATACAACGATCCAACACTGAACTTTTTTACACGGTTCAACCAGTATAACGGTGGTAAATGTATGTGCTCTGGTGACGGTGAAC
>JAGLQN010000111.1 GCA_023136835.1 Candidatus Omnitrophota bacterium
GTAGTCTTGAAGGATGCACCACGGCTTGGTGGAGTATACAAATTCAGGACAACCTCAGTCAACAGTATTCGGTCAATATTGTCTTCATTGTTCTTTATCCAGAGTCTCACGGGTGGTGTTCTGGCAGACATACCACTGAAGATGACTGTAGCACCGCAGTCTGTTAATCCTGTGGGTAGTCCAACAGCACAGACGATTTATGTCGTTAATCTTGAGTACCCTGGCAACATGGACGACTTGCACAAACAGACAATCGAACTGATGACCCGGAAAGCCGGGATGCAGAGTAAGATTGTTGAACTGGAGACACAGGCAAGGATTGCCATCACTGCGCCTGAGACTAAAGAGGACATACAGGATGCAGAGTATGAGTTTTATCCTGAGACTGTGAAGGAGGCCACTTCATGAACGCTGTAGCTTTAGACATCGAAACCACCGGACTTTCCGCAGATGATGAAGTAACATCTGTTGCGGTGTTCGGTGATAAGGTTGAATCAGTATATAGCCAAACTGACATCCTTAAAGAACGGGTACTACTCGAAAATTTATCAAATATTGTGTATGGATGTGGAAAAGATACAATGCTGATCACTTTCAACGGTCAGAACTTCAGGGGCGGTTTTGACTTACCACTACTCAGAACACGATTCCATAAACATGGAATTGCTTGGCCTTTCGTCGGTATGATGCATTTAGATATATATCCTATCATAGAGAAACTGTGGAATACTGCACAACCATACTGGCAGACATTAGATCAGTTGCTCGTAGATGACTTGAAAAAAATGGTGCAATTTTTCGGTATAGATGGAAAACCGAAAGTCAAGCAGAATTACATCGATTTGATTAGTGGCAACGCCAATGATGTGGAAGTTAACAAATATATACGTGAGCATTTTGATTCAAAAATTAGGGATATAAATTCCCTCAAAGGCGCATACCAAATTATAACCGGTAAAGACCCAGGAGAGATGGACGGGGCTGGTGCTGTGCAACTATGGCAGCAATACACAGAGACTGGAGACACTGCTATTATAGAGCAGATACGACAATATAATCTAGATGACTGTAAGAAAACATTAGAGCTATATGAGATATGCAATCAGTACTGTTCACAGAGAGATATGCAACCGGTGGTACTATGATGAATCCAATCAAAAGCGTAAAAGTACTAAAATCACAGATCGAACACGGCGGGGAAGTCAAACCCTGCCTTGCGGTGGTAATCGAACCATATCCTGATACTGAGCATGAACTCGAACGTGTGGGCGATGCGCTCCGGGCGTGTATGTTGGGATTAAAGAGTGAGGAGGTGGAATAATGATAACCATTAAATTCAGCCACAGGTACTCAAAGCATCCAATAAACGTAATTGACGGCTGTGAAGTGCACCTTATCGAAGTACTCAATTCTAAATTCGAGGATCTATCAGACACATTCAAAGAATATGATACAAAGTTATACTGTGGTGGAAACTACGCATTACCAAAGAATGGAGATTGTCTAGTATTGTTGTTTTTAGGAGATGGGCCAATATTAGGTACATCTGAACTATTCACGACTGTAAGGCGTAGCACACCGGCGAAAGAGCAGTATTATAAAGGGTTGCGTGGTCAAAAGCTGGTGGCTAAGATTGAGTTTGATAGGGTGGACTAATGGCAAAATGTGAATGTGTGCCCGGCCATTTCTTATGTCCTGAAGCTGTGAGGTTGTGGGATAAGGTAAACGCTGCATATCATGAACACGACAATATAGCATATGAATCTGCAAAGCAAGCATATGATATGCATATAGATGAGGTTTAATAATGCTATTCAGAAAAAAGGAATATATGTGCGAAATTTCACTAAATATATGCACTTGCAACATACCATGTGAGGAATGTTTAGTAGGAAATTACTTTTTGAATTTTGATGAGGATAAATTAATTAAGATTTTTGAGGACTATGACTTATGAAAAAAACCATAGACGACTATGCAGCAACGATCCTACTGCGACATGTGGAACTACAGCTACTTCCACCGCAGCACCCAGACTATGAAAAGACTGAAGATCAATTATCCCGACAGCTTACAGCCTGGAGTAAAAAACTTGACTTCAATGTCAGAGTAGCACAGAATGAACAACAGCCCTGGACAGATGAAGAACTAGGACTGGTCACAATCCCGATGGAGAAGAAGGCAGCATCCGGCTACAACCAGACCGGCGATTACATATTCGAGATACTCAACGATGATCAGAGTATCACCACTGGTGGACTTGTAGTTGAGCGCAAGACTTTGCAAGATATTTACAACACTTTGATGAACCGGGAACAACGCAGCAGGTTATACCGTGAGATTACCCGTTATGAGACTGACCCCAGGTTCAACAGGTTTCACTTAATCGCGGAATGTACATATGAAGAGTTCCTAGAATATGTTCCAGAGATCTTTGTATTTACACACGGATCTGCACATGATACGATTAGGAAGAACATAATACAATATTTATCACGGTTTTATAAAATAAAGGTGTTGCCACGACATATACAAAGAGCTGGATCCGGAACTATATGTATTGCAACAGATGATCATCAGGTGGTTATTATGTTGCAGAATGGTGGTGCAGAGGTGTTTATTGATGGGGTATTGCGTGAAACACTTGTCAAGAATATAAACCAATATGGTAAAGTCCAATACTTTGTCCGGCGTGGCGCATCCGAAGCATCCAAGATTGAGACTATCAACTCATTGGAGAACCGCATACAGGTATCTTTTGTGGGGAGCAGATCAAGGGCTGTGGAGAAGTATGGGGGGCTTGTTAGGCAGTGGTGTCGTACTCACTACAAACAAATATTAAATATAGATTGAAGTCACTTGCACAGCGCTGACACGTCCGCTGGACGGCCTGGTTGAGCAAAAAACACCCGGATGAATCCAGGAGCATGAACGGAAATGATGTATGAAAAGGAGGAAATATATAATGAAAAAGAAAATAGGAAACATAAAATCTTGTAATCGATGTCCATTAAGAATATATCGTGAAGTTATATGTGAAGATAATATAAAATATAAGAGTTTTTGTGTGGGTAATAAAGAACCATATCATCCAGAATATTCATATTTTATTCGTATACACAATACTCTTATAACTGATTTGGAATTAACTGATTTATCAATTATTCATCCTGATTGTCCACTTGAAGATGATTAATTGTGTTACATAGGTGCTAGCTCAAGTCACTTGCACATCCTTGACACGGCAGAGCCGGCCAAGGTGAGCAAAAACACCCGGGTGAATCCAGGAGCATGAATAAAAAGAGGCATAAAAAGGAAGAGATACAAATGACAGTTTCAAATAACAACCGATGTAGTTATGGTCCCGGCCTGTGTGTAAACATTGAATGTACTCCGCTGTGTCCTGCCAACCCGGGTGCGTGGGATGCTGCAAGATTGGTGCGTGAACGAATACGGATGGAAAATAGATAAACCGAGGTGAAATCGATGGATGTAAAAGTATATTTAGGAAAAGAAATGCTTCGGTCAGATGGTGCAACAGGACAAAAATATGAAGTGACAGTTTACCCTGTTCCGGAAGACCATACAAAAATAGCTGATTTAATTAGAAATGCTATTATGGATGCATAGGTGCTGGTACGGAAGTCAACTACCATGCCTTAAAAG
>JAGLQN010000112.1 GCA_023136835.1 Candidatus Omnitrophota bacterium
GTCGCGCCCGCGACGATTGTAGCACTTATGGAACAATAGTGAACATAAGTGCGTACAATTAGTAGCCCACGAAACGAAGTGAAGTGGGGAGTTTTCGAAGAAAACGTGGGGTGTAGCCGCCGCGAAGCAGTACTCGGAGTACCCGAAGGGTACATAGAGTACCCCGGGAGTTTCCGAAGGAAACAAAGGATGTTAATTGGTGGCTGTCACCAATTATTCATCTTTATATAAATTTGCCTCGATATGTTCAGATAATCTCGTTTTGTCTTCTTCAGACATTTTCGTGAATTCGATGCCGACATTATGGTAGCCGACATACTCCCCCGGCTTATTCCAAACGACCATTCCTTCGGCTTCCAGCGAGACCTCGCTGCCAAAGAGAAAAACGCTCATGTATATAATTTTCTCCGCCTCGACAGACTCCGGAGCGTAAATACAGATCCCGTGGATGCAGATGTCCTTAATAAAGGCTTTCTTTTCCGATGATTCCTGCCTTTCGACGTAGTACTCAACCATTGCCCCGCCCACGCGCGGGCTGCGGCGCTTCTCGTTCGGGAATCTTTCTTGTTGATCACCCATATTAGTAATGTAGTCCATCCGTTTCACCCTGTCAAGCAAGGGCTCCTTTTATTTTCATCGAAAATTGGTGGCTGATACCGATTTCCATATGGTATACTACCGTTATGGATATTACACTCAACTTCTCAGAACGCCCGTGGGGAAATTACGTCAAACTTTTTGAAGAGTCCGGCGTTTGGGTCAAACGCGTCGAGGTCAACCCCGGCGCGCGCCTGAGCCTCCAGAAACACGCCGACCGCTCCGAGAAATGGAACATCGTCTCGGGCTCCGGCCTCGTGGTGATCGACGATAAGAAAATCGAAGTCGGCCACGGCGCGGTGATCGACGTGCCCGTCGGCGCGGTCCACCGCATCGGGAACATCGGAAGCGAACAGCTGATCGTTATCGAGGTCGCCTGCGGCGAAAACCTCTCGGAAGATGATATCACCCGCCTGCAGGATGATTACGCGCGGGAAGAAGACAAATAACTTCCCGCGTGCAAGCTGCCAGATCCGTTCCTTCAAGTTTTGATAATACCGCGGACGATAATTGGTGACAGCCACCAATTACGGCGAATGTTCGATTTACGGAACAAAGTGAACGTAAATCGGTACATGTAGCCGCCGCGAAACAGTACTCGGAGTACCCGAAGGGTACGTAGAGTACACCCGGAGTTTCCGAAGGAAACAAAGGGTGTTAATTGGTGGCTGTCACCAATTATCCGATTTTACAGATTATCCTCGATCGCGCTGAGGATCAAGCGCGATTCCTCCTGGTCGCCGATCACCCCGACGCGGATCGTGACTTTCGAGACAAATTCCGTAATGGCATCGGCCTTGATGTCGATCTTCCTGCCGTCTTCGTATTCGGCCTTGATCAACGCGGAATGCCGGTTGAGCTCGTCGGATACCACGAATAACCCAAAGTCTTTGAGCCCGGCTAGAGCCGCGCGGTGAATGTCCTCGACCGTTTCATCGATATTATGGACCAAAGCGCCTTTGACATAGGCGATGCCGCCGGCCCCGGCGGCCGCCCCGATGAGAAGCGGAACGCATCCCGACGAAGTCACCGTCACAAAAAAGACCAGTAAAATCCCGCGTCCTATCTCTTTGATCAGTTTGTTCATCCGCGCGCTCCCGTCATTTTCATCATTCACCATTTAAGGATAAATGACGAGGCTCGTACCCCATCACGTAATAGGATGGGTACAGCCTTTCCTAACTCCCCTTTCCGAAAAAACTTTTTAATTCGGCGGAGAGATGGCTTAGGTCCCGCTTGGTATGCATGCCGGAGACAAAGAAACATTCCATGTCATCCGGCGGAAAATAAATTCCGGCGTCCAAAAGATGCCGGAACATCCGCGCGTACCGCTCGCCCCCCGCGGCGGCATTGGCGTCATTAAAGTTGACGGCCGGCTTGCGCCGGAAACGGATGCTCATCATCGATCCGTACCAGGAGACGCGCGCGTCGATTTCCTTCTTTTCAAAAAAGGCGTTCATCTCGGACGCTAATGCCGCGCTCCTGTTATTGAGCGTGGCGTAGAAATCCCCGGTCAAAAGCCGCAAGCCCACGAGCCCCGCCTTCATCACGACGGGGTTTCCCGAAAATGTCCCGGTCTGGTAAACGCCCCCGGCCGGGGCGAGATAATCCATAATGTCCTTGCGCCCGCCGTAAGCACCGACGGAAAATCCGCTTCCGATGATCCGTCCTAAACACGTCATGTCGGGAATGATATTGATCTCTGACTGCGCGCAACCGGGATGGCTCCGGAACCCCGTTACGACCTCGTCGAAGATCAGGACAATGTCATATTCCCTCGTAAGCGCGCGCAGCAGCGATAAGAATTTGATATCCGGAGGGATCACGCCCATGTGCGCGGCGGCCGGCTCGACGATCACGCAGGCGATGTCATCCTTGTGCATCTCTAATGTCTCCTTTAAAACTTCACAATCATTGAGCGGCAGGCTCATCGTGCTGCCGACGTGCCGCTTGGGAATCCCTAAGCTCGAGGATTCCTGCGACTGGATGACGCCCGACCCGGCCTTCGCGAGGAAGTCGTCAAAATGCCCGTGATGGCACCCGTCGAACTTGACCATGATCTCTTTGCGCGTGAACCCGCGGGCGAGGCGCACCGCGCTCATGGTGGCCTCGGTTCCCGAATTGACGAACCGGACAAGCCCGATCGACGGGACGTTCTCACAGATATGCGCGGCCATATTGACCTCTTCGCGCGTGATCGTCCCGAAACTGATCCCCTTTTCAATCGTTTTTTTCGCGCTTAAAACAATATTGCGGTTGGCGTG
>JAGLQN010000113.1 GCA_023136835.1 Candidatus Omnitrophota bacterium
CAGCTTCGAGCCGCACCCGCATTTGATCACAAGCGGCTTGCAGCCGACCCCTTCAAAGGTCCGGACGGGATTGTTCACACCGCCGACCATGTCCTTCTTGGCTTTTTGGAAATATTCCTGTGAGTGGTGTGTCATGTGTCTTGTGTTCCCTCCTTCAATGTCCATGCGTGAGTTCTTCCGGATGCTGGCAGTCCCGGTGGACGCAGACTAACGGAAAAATAATATCGCTCGCGCAGCAGGGAACCATGACCGCTACGATGGTGATCAAAAAAACCGCCCCGACGACATGGATCCAGTCGGTGAGGCCGAAACCCAAGAGATATAAAATGGAAGCGGCGCTGCTGATAAAAACGTGCGCCGAGTGTGAATACTGCGTGGATTTATCCAGGCTTTTTGTGATCAAAAGCCCGGCAACAGCACCGACGAGAGCGAACGGAACGATCAGCCCCGGGTTCTCGATGACGCAAACGTGCATGTGCATTTCCGCTCCTAAGATCAACCCGCCGGCAAAGGGGAAGAAAATATCACTGAGGCCGCAGATCGAGATTGACCCGAAAAACCCGACGGCAATCGCTTTTAGGACTCGTTTCTCATGTTTATAGAACATCGCCGTCGTCGCCACCGCGCTGATCAGGACGTGCGCCGGGTGGAACACATGGAACAATTCCATCGAGGCTTCCGGCAGGAGGCTTTCGGCCCTCATCAAAATCGCCAGGAAAGATAAAATCCCCATTAAAAGCAGCCCCAGCGTGATACCGAAAATCGAATACGGCAAGTGATAGGCTAATTCCACAAGAACGTAGCGTAGTTTACTTTCTTTTACCATGATAATCCTTTTTAAGGATAATTGGTGACAGCCACCAATTACCTGGAATTACGGAAAACATTCTAGCACGAAAAAAGATGCCGTCACCTTTTTTCAATCCTCGACCATTTTCTTGATCCGCGGGATAAGCGCGCGGGTCGCCTCTTCCCCGCGCTTGATAAGTTCTTCAACCCTGTCGAGCTGGTACCATTTGATCCCGACGAGATCTGGGTGGATGAGCACATCCGCCTGCCGCGCGTTCTGCTCGGCGATCACGTAACCGCTGGCCTGGAGCGTCTGGATAATAATATCGGAAATATTGAGATCGAACGGCTTCATCAAAGCTCGTCCGATCCTGAATTTTAAGAATTGCAGCGGCGCCTTTCGAAATGAGATCTTCTCCTGCGCCCTGATCTGCTCCTGAAACATATCAAAGCCCTGGGAAACATCAAGCGGCGACTGCAGCACGTTGACCGCGATGATCTTCTTGATGCCGCGGGCCGCCAGCACATTGGTCGGCAGGGGGTTTAAGACGCCGCCGTCGATAATGACCCTCTCTTTGTCCCGCGCCGGGCGGATAACCCCGGGGATCGCGACACTTTTGGAAACCGCGTCGACGATAGAACCACCGTCAATAACGATCTCCTCGCGCCGGACGAGGTCATAGGCAACAACCTTCAAGGGCGTGCGGACATTATAGAATGTCCGGTTGCCGAGATGTTTCTTTAGCCACCGGCGGATCGCCTGCCCGCGGACTATCCCCGAAATCGGGATGATCGAGGGGTCGAATAATTTGAGTTTGCTTAGCGGGCGCTCGAACTCCCGCGCGATCCGGCCGATATCATGCGAGCTCTTACCCGTCGCCCACAGGCTGCCGATCAAAGCGCCCATGCTGCTGCCGACGACCATATCGATAGGGATATCCTCTTCCTCCAGCACGCGCAGGACCCCGATGTGCGCGATGCCCAGGGCCGCGCCGCCGCCTAAAGCCAGCCCGATCGAAACCCCACCGATCTGGCGGGCGATGTGGGTGACGGCCTTCGCGTAGGGGCTGCGCGCGTCAGTGCGCAAAAACGTTAAGCTCGGCGTGTCGATCCTCTTGGTCATCTCGGATTGCTGCAAGGCCGGCAGCGAGCTATAGATGTGATAATCGATATGCTTGTTGATTTCCTCGAACGATAAACAGTCCTTGGCATGAAACGCGCGAACGATCACGCGGATGCGCTCCTCGCGGAAGCGCCCTTTTAGTTTCGTCTCGAGGCGGTCGACGACCCGGCGGGTCATCTCTAAATCTTTTTCGCGGTCGGAAGTGATCAAATGCACCGTGTCGGATTGCGTCAGGGCCTCCAGGACGATATTGTCCATTTCGTTAGGCAGGTCGACGACGACATAATGATAATCCTCGACGAAAGTGCTGACGAACGCGCCGATCGCGCCTTGAAGCGCCGCGTCTTCCGAATCAAACATCACGTTTAAAAGGTCAATCGCAAGATCGTCCTTAATAACATGCTCTAATATTTTTTCATAATCACCGACGATTCCGTTAAGGTCGATCGCCGGCTTCCTCCAGCGCGGCATGATGTTATCCTGGGCGACACTCGATTGAGAGCCGTTTCTGCGACGGGAAAAGATATTGACATAGATAACTTTCTTGCCGGTTTCCTTCTTCAGGCTCAGGGCCAGGTTCACCGCGTAGGTCGAACTGCCGACGCCCGCGACGGGGCTGTAGGCCGATATGACCGTGCTTTCAAAGATCGACTTGCTCCCCTTGACCTTCCTGCGTATGCGCCGGGAAAGATGCTCGCTGAGCTCGACGCCTAAATGAGGAAGGGCCTTGAGGATCGCCTGGAAATCATCCTTGGCCACCTTCAGGACGACCGAGTCGTTGATCGCCTCAAAGCTCATCGAATGGTTTTCACCCGTCAAGACCGAAATGATCCCGAAATGCATGCCGCGGTGGATAAAATCGATGTTTTCCTTGCCCCCGTCGGGCGCGTTCGTGTAGGCCTGTAGGCGCCCGGAGATCAGGCAATAAAAGAAATCGGGCAAGGCGCCTTCCCTGGAGACCATGTCACCTTTTTTGTATTCAGCGACAACGACCTTGCGGGCTATTTTCTGGAGGTCAAACCAGTTGAGCTTTTCGAAAATAGGGATCTGCTTGAGAATGTTGATGCGGTTGATAAGTGAGGAAAAACTGTTCATAACTTGGATTGACGGGAATAGGGGTTAATGACACAAGCACACTGATAATTGGTGACAGCCACCAATTACGACAAGCACTTAAGTTATGGAGAGATAGCGAACATAACTTAGAAGTGCGCTGTCGCACCCGGAGTTTCCGAAGGAAACGAAGGGTGTTAATTGATGGCTGTCACCAATTATCATTACGCCATTTTTATAATATCGTTCTCCAGCCATTCGTATTTGTCCGCCATTAATTTCTTGGACACCGAAAGGCTTTCCTTGTCGTGGTTGCGGCAGGAATCCTTAAAGAACGATTCGATCTGCTTGCGCGCCTCCAGGCAGTAGAGGTCGGCTAAGTCGAGCGCGTTGTCCTTGCCGCCGCCGCTCTTGACGAGATGGTCGGCATAGCTGCAGGCCGTGGCCATCGCGAAAAGTTCCGTGCCGATGTCGACGATGCGGTTGACCACCGACTGCTTGGTCGCCATCTTCTTCTGGTGCTTGCCCATCTTGTGGATCACCAGCCGGGCGAGGCGCTTGCTGGTCCTCTTGACGTAGCGCATATGCCTGTCCAATTTGGGATGCATGTCCGTTTGCGAGGCAAACACCGGCATCCACAGCGAGATATACCACGGCACATAATAGACGATGATCCCTAAGACCGCCTTAAGCTTTTCTCCGACGCTGGTCTTCGATGTCAGCAGGGCCTTGGTCCTGTTTAAATGCGGGTCAAGCGCTTCACGCGCGATAAATAAGTGCATGATCTCCGAGGTCCCCTCGATGATCTCGTTGACGCGCGCGTCCCGCAGGGTGCGCTCGACGGCCCAGCTCTTGACCCCGCGCTTCTTTAAGGAATCCGAGGTCTCGTATCCCGAGCCGGCGCGGATCTGCAGGGTCTCGTTGGCGATGCGGTAGCTGTGGTGCGTGCAGAAATATTTGGCGATCGCCGCCTCGATACGGATATCCTTGTGCTTGTCGTCGGCCATAAACGAGGTCATCCACGTCATCGCGTCCATGGCAAACGTGTAGGCGGCCATGTCCGCGAGCTTCAGCGCGATGCTTTCATGCTCGCCGATCGGCGTGCCCCATTGCACGCGCTCCTTCGACCACTCGCGCGAAACGTACAGGCACCATTTGCCGATACCGACGGAAGCCGCCGGCAACGTCAGGCGCCCGGTATTAAGTATGGTCAAAGCAAGCTTCAGCCCCTGGCCTTCGCCGATAATGATATTTTCCTTCGGGACTTTAAGGTTCTTGAAGCGGATCAGCCCGATCTGAATGCCGTGCAAGCCCATGAAGACGCAGCGGTTGACGATCTCAAAGCCCGGCGAATCGGTCTCGACGATAAACGCGGTGATCTGCTTGCGCTCCTTACCTTTGACGATCTTCGGCGGGGTGACGGCCATGACCGCGATGACGCCGGCAATGAGCCCGTTGGTGCACCAGAGCTTTTCGCCGTTTAAGATATAGTGGCTGCCGTCTTCCGACGGGGTCGCTGCCGTCGACATGTTGCGCGGGTCGGAGCCGGCATTGGGTTCGGTCAGCGCGAAGGCGGAAATCATCCCGTCGACGAACTTCGGGAAATATTTCATTTTCTGCTCTTTGGTGCCGAACTGCTTGAGCGGTTCGGGAACGCCGATGCTCTGGTGGGCCGAGAGCACGACGGCCGTCGAACCACAGTAGCTGGAGATCAGGTGGATCGCGCGGTTGTAATTCACTTGAGAGAGGCCCATTCCGCCGTATTCCTCGGGGATCTTCATCGCGAAGGCCTTGAGCTCGGCGAGCCCGTTTAAAACTTTATCGGGGATCACGCAGTCGCGGTCGATCTGGTTGGGGTCGAGCTCTTCGATCAGGAATTTCTCAAGCTTCTCTAAGTACGCGTCGCCTTTTCGCTTGTCTTCCGGGGATTGATCGGGAAACGGGTGGATCAATTTCGTGTCAAAGCGGCCGTGAAACAGCTCAAGGGCGAAACTCGGGTACTTCCATTCGGTCTCACGCTGTCCTTCGGCAAACTCCAGCGAAGCTCTTTCCTCTTTACCAACACTTTTGTCATACATGCTCATCGGCTTATCTCCAGGTTTTACACGTTCCCGCGAAGACGCGCGGCAACGCAGTTAAAATGGCGGTCTCGTTCTTTTAATCAGTATACGAGTCCTCGATAGAGAAATCAATACGCGTTTATTATTTTTACCGCTCATGGCCGCTTGGCCAATACGGCCAGTGTTTCCAGGTGCCTTGTTTTCGGAAAGAAGTCAAAAGGGCGGATCTTCTCGATCTTCCATCCTTCTTTAAGAAAAACTCCGAGGTCGCGCGCCAGCGATTCGGGATTGCAGGACAAATAAAGAAGGTGGCCGCATTCCCTGACCCCGGCAATCTGCCGGCAGGCGCTGTGGCTTAATCCGGCCCGCGGCGGATCGACCATCGCGACTTTCGTTTTCCCCGGCGCTTTTGCGAGTAAGCCCGGCAGCCTCTCTTCCACTTTTCCTCCGGCAATCGTAAGATTGTCGACCGCGTTGACGGTCCTGTTGTAGCGCGCCAGCTTGAGGCACGCGGGGTTTTCTTCGATCAAGAAGGCCTGTTCGACGATTCGCCCTAAGCCGATGCCGAAAAGCCCCACGCCGCCGTAGAGGTCGTAGAAGACCGGGGCCGCCTTAAAGCAATCGAGAGAAGCGATCACGCGAAAGACTTCCGGCAGAATCGAGAGGTTCGCCTGAAAGAAGGTGTCGAGCGAATAAAAAATTTTCCGCCCCTCGATCTGTGTCCAGAAATAATCCCTGGGCGCAAGCTCGCAGGACCGGCGGCCGATACCACCCCAGGAAACGTGCCCGCCGTCGCCGGTGCGCACCACCAGGTTGGCCACGCGGTATTTCGCCGGCAACCTTGCCAAGGCCTGCTTCTTTAATTCGGGAATAAACGCGCAGATGTTTTCCTCGGCGATGAAGCACGCATCGACCGGCAAGACGCCGCGCCGGTCGGCCGGCGTGAACCCGATGAGAACGCCCTCTTCCCTCGTGCGCTTTAATTTCAGGTCAAGGCGGTTGCGGTAATAGTAGGGTTTCGGCGACGGGACGATCGGCAAGAATGTCTCGCCGGGAATATCAAATCGCGCGCGCAGCAGGTCCCGCAGGCCGTCTTCTTTGAGCTTTAACTCGTCGGGATAATGGATGTCCTGGTAAAGGCATCCCTGGCATTCTTTGAAAACGGGGCACAAAGGCTTGGCCTCTTTGGCCGGCGGGTGCGTGTTTTCAAGGATCTCTTCCATATTCAACCAAGGGGTTTATTCGATACGAAAGGACCTGACCATTTTTTTCATCTTCCCGGCATACTCGTCGTAGTGCGACGATATCGCGGTGTAGGTGATCTGGTAAGCCGTTAGCCCATCGAGCACCCACGCGCTCATGTACTTGAGTTCCGTGTCGGGGCCCTTGCCGATGAAAATAAGCTTGTGCCCGGCGCGGCCGGCGATGGTTATCGGGACCGATTCGACGATGATAAAATTGCTCTCGAAGACCAGCCGCATCTGCTTGATCGCCAGTTTGGTGTAAGCCTCTAGGTTCAGCGGGTTCGCGGAGATATCCTGCACGACAACATTGACGTTCTCCTTAAAGAAGTCGAGCGCGTTTTCTTTCGGCGAGAAAAAAATGACCGCCGCCCCGCCCTTGTTTTCCTCAAGAGCCCACGTCACGGGATATTTGATCGAAAAGCCCCCGGCCTTGTTGTAATATTTTTTATAAATATGATCTTTGCCCACGAGTAAAATCACCCCCAAAATAAGGACTACCCCGACAAGTGCCACGATCATGGCAATGCGCGTTTGTTTTTGTCTTCGACTCACTTCATTGACCTCCGTTTTATTGATCACCCGCCGTTTACCGTCAGGCTCCGTAAAACCCCTTCTTCTCATCCCGGAGGCTCAGCAAGTAGGCGCAAGGTTCGAATTGTTGTCTGTTCTCTTTATTGGTAAAGCGCTCAAGATCGTCGACGATGTTCGCGATGCCGACGCTGTCGGCCCAGCGCAGGAGGCCGCCGCGGAACGGCGGGAATCCCGTCCCGAAGATCATCCCGACATCGATCGCGCCGGGGTCGTCGACCACCCCGTCTTCGAGGCAGCGGGCCGCCTCGTTGATCATCAGGTAGATCAGCCGCTTGCGGTAATTTTCGGCGTCAAACGGCCGGAAATCGTTATCTCCCAGCAAGGCCTCGATCTCCTCGTTGGGGTCGCGGTCCTTGCCGCTGTAGGTGTAGAATCCCTTCTTTGTCTTCTTGCCCAGTAATCCTTTCTCAAAGACCTTCTTGAAGCTCCCGACGGGGGCGAAGCGTCCCCCTAAGCTTTCGGCCAGCGTTTCGAGGACCTTGATCCCGACGTCGAGCCCGACCTCGTCGGAAAGAGTGAAGGGCCCCATCGGCAGGCCGAAATCGGTCATGAGCTCGTCGATCTCGACCATCCGGCCGCATTCCTCTAGAATGCGCCCGGCCTCGTTGATGTAACCCAGGAGAACGCGGTTGACGATAAACCCGCGGGTGTCCTTGACGAGAATCGGGGTCTTCCCCAACCGCTTGGCGAAGGCCAGCGCGGTGACAATCGTCTCCTTCGAGGTCATCGGGGTGGCGACCACCTCGACGAGCGGCATGCGGTGGACCGGGTTGAAGAAATGGAAACCGACGACCTTCGACGGGTCCTTAGCTTCGTTTGCCATTTCGCTCACGGAGAGGGCCGAGGTGTTCGTCGCGATGACCGTCCCGTCCTTGACCACGCCGCTGAGTTCCTTAAAGACGCTCTTTTTGATACTCATTTTCTCGACGACCGCCTCGATCACGAGGTCGGCATTGCCAAAGCCGCTGTAATCGAGCGTGCCGCTGATGCGCGCGAAGCTCTTCCGCGCGTCGGCCGGTTTCATCTTCCTTCTTTTGACCGCGCCCTTGTAGATTTTCGCCGCCGCGCTTAAGCCTAGGGCCACCGCGCCGTGATTGATGTCTTTGAGCCGCACCCAAACACCGCGGCTGCTGAGCAATTGAGCAATGCCGCCGCCCATTGTCCCGGCGCCGCAGACACCGCACTTTTCGATAGCCGCCGGGCGGATGCCGTCGGCGTCTTTGGGGGTCAGCTTCTTGTATTTTTCCGACAGGTAGAAAACCTGGACGAGGTTTTTGGAAATTTCGGTAACGGCCAGCTCTCCGAACGTCTTGGCCTCGAGATCCATTCCCTTTTCCCGCTTGGCGTAATAGGATTTCGAGATCAGGTCGATCGTCTTAAGCGGCGCCGGGTAAAATCCCTTGGTCAGCTTCAAGACGGATTTCCTCGACTGACTGAATGTCAAGTACTGGACGATCAGCGAATTGGCGAAGATCAGGGCGACCCCTTTCTTCTTCCTTTTACGTTTGTATTTGTCGCGGGGGATTTTCCCTTTGTGGATCTTCGCGATAAAGGCGCTGACAGAATTACTCAATCCTTCTTCGGGAACAAGCGCGTCAACCAAGCCGGTCTTAAGGGCCTTGCCCCCCGGTACGGGCCGTCCGGCGAGGATCATTTTCATTCCCTCGGCTAAGCCGACGATCCGCGGCAGCCGGTAGGTCCCACCGAAGCCGGGATTAAAACCCAGGTTCACTTCGGGGCAGCCGATCCGCACTTTCGGGTTGAACGTCGCCAGGCGATAATCGCAGGCCAGGGCCAGTTCACAGCCGCCGCCAAGCGCAACACCGTCGATGACCGCGAGCGTCGGAATCTTGAGGTCCTCCAATTTGTTGAGGACTTTCTGCCCCTCCTGGGACTTGGCCTTGCCGTCTTTGGCCTCGCTGATTGCCTCGATCTCTTTGATGTCCGCCCCGGCAATAAAGACACCTTTCTTTTTGCTGACGACCACCAGCGTGTTGAGGTCCTCGCGAGTGCCAATACCGTCTAGAATCCCGTCTAAACGCCTGAGCATATCCGAGGTCAGAAGGTTGACCTTGGAATCGTCCTGGTCAAATTCAATAAAACCAACATCGTTCTCGACTTTTAATGAAATGGACATAGTGTAATACCTTTGTTAGGGGTTAATTGTTGCGAAAAAAATAATTGTTGATTGTTTAAACGCCGATTATCGCGAATCAAACTCGAATTAACGCGGATATTAATACTGTTTATCCGAGATTATCCGCGTGTCCCGACACTCGCGATCCACTCGGTCGGGACTCCGACCAACGCGAAGTGGCGTGTCGGAGTAATTAGCGACCATTCGCGTTAAAACATTTTTCTCCATTAACTGTTCACTATTTATCATTCACCGTTCACCATTTATCGTTCCAAAATCACAGCCGCCCCTTGCCCCCCGCCGACGCATAGAGAAACAAGGCCGATATTCAGATCATTGCGCTGCATGTGTTTGAGCATCGTGAGGATTAACCGTGTTCCCGTCGTGCCGACCGGGTGGCCTAACGCCACGGCCCCGCCGTTGACATTGAAAATTCCGGGATCGATCTCGCCTGTGTATCCTTCGTAACCGAATTTCTTGGCAAACACTTCGCTGGCAAGCTGCTTGAGGCACGCTAAAGCCTGCACGGCAAAGGCCTCGTTGATCTCGATCGCTTCCATTTCCTTCAAGCGCATTTTCGCTTTCTTTAAGACCATCGGGATTGCGTGCGCCGGGCCCATTCCCATCCGGTGGGGCTCGACGGCGGCAATCGCATAAGTCCGCATGATCCCCAGCGGTTTCAATCCCAGACTCTTCGCTTTCTTCTCCGACATGATCAGCAAGGCGCCGGCTCCGTCGCTGATCTGGCTGGCGTTCCCGGCGGTCACCGTGCCCGAACGCCGGTCAAAAGCCGGTTTTAATTTGGCTAAGGCTTCGATCGTCTGGCCGTCACGCGGGCCGTTGTCCGCATCAACAGCTTTTTTATATTCTGGCGGCGGGATAACCGGGACGATTTCTTCTTTAAGGATTTCCCGTGCCGCAATAGCCTTTTGATGGCTTAGGAGGGCAAACTGATCCTGTTCCTCTCTTGTAATACCAAATTCCTTCGCCAATACTTCGGCGGTACCTCCCATGCCCAATCCGCAGGTCGGGTCGGTCAAACCTAACCACATACCGAACTGAAGGCTTTTTTTGATATTAAAAAACTTCGGGTAGAACTTCATCATCTTCAGCAAGCGGTCTTTTGTCGTTTTTGCCTTGGATAACGCAACCAGCTCATCTTGCAAGGGCTTGACCAGCTCGACTTCGATATTCGTCATTGATTCCGCCCCGCCGACCAAGTAACAATCCCCCTCATTGAGACGAATCTTCATCGACGCCTGAATAGCCGAATCAATGCCGGACGCGCAATTACGGTGAACAGTCAGCGCAGGCGTCCTGTCGGGAACTCCGCTAAGAATCGAAATGACCCGGGCAATATTTGACGCGTTGGACGGCTGGCCAACGTTGCCGAAGATCACCTCGTCGATCTCATTGACGTCGATCCCCGTGCGCTCAATCACTTCCCGGGCCACGATTCGCCCGAGATCCTGCGCCCCTAAAAAATTGAAGTCCGTTCCCATTTTCGCGAACGGCGTCCTGATCCCGTCAACAATGACTATACGTTCCATTTTTTGTTCCTCTAGCTGGTTATTCGAAAGTTTAGAGCACAAACCTCTAACCGTAAACAGACCCCAGAGGTCTGTTTACGGTTTATAATCTTGTGTCCGGTGTCTTGTGTCAAAATTTATTTCTTCCTAATCCGTCGGCCTCGTGTCAATAATGCGCTTGGCTTTATTGGATACCTCTAATTCCAGGCGCCCAATCATGTCATTAAGTTCAATAAAACGTACTTCGTTGGGCGTGACTTCGGTCTGCAAAAGCATTTTCTTCCTGATCTCTTCGGTCAATTGCCCTTCATCGGCGCCGGAGCGCTTGCAGACAAAGACCACGACCTCATCAACCTCGAAGGGGTCATTGTCCTTTTTGCGTAATTCGATCTGCCATTCGTCGACCGACTGTATTTCCGAGAGGATCGACATAAAGTTGTTGAGGTTCACCAGCGAACCTTTGATCTTCGACAGCTGCAGGTCCTTGACGTCCGACAGCCTCGTAATGTCGCTGGCAATGCGCGGCACGTGCCGCCCGCAATGCGCGCAGGGCTGGTACGTGATCCCGCCTTTGACAAAATCGCCCGTGCGGTAGCGCAAGACCACACTGCCGCGCGCGTCGAGTGACGTGTAAACCAGCTCGCCGTCCTCGCCCTCGCCTTTGACCTCGCCGGTCTGCGGGTCGATCACCTCGAAGATCTCCTTGTCCGGGTAAAGATGGTAGCCGCTTGAGACATTGATGCCCGTCGGGCACTCCGCCCAGGCCGCGCGCGCCTCGGTGAATCCGTACGTCCCGAAGATCGACACGTCGCCGGCCCCCATTTCCCTTAAAAGCTCGGCGACCTTGGCCTTAAACCCCGTATTGATCCTTGAGGCGCCAAGAACGACCTTCTTTAAAAAATCCATTGTGCAGCCGCGCTCCTTCGCCTCGCGCAGGACGTGATACACGTAACACGGCACGCCCACGAGAACCGCGGGCCTCATCTTTAAAAGCGCCGATATGTTCCCGTCGGTCCCTAAGGTCTTTCCCCCGCCGGTGCTCATAATTAAGACACTGGAATCCAGCCCGCCGAAGACAACCTGCCAGAAAGCCAAATGCGGCGCGTAGGGAAACATGTTGACGATCCGGTCGCTGCCTTCGATATCAAATAAATGGAGCATCCGGGATCCCGACGTGCGCAAGTTGGCCATATCATGTTCGCTGTAAAGATGCGCGATCGGCTTATTGGTCGTGCCCGTCGTAAAGGTCATGAACGACGGCCTAAATTCCCTCGCGAGCCGGTCCTCGACATATTCCCTTCCCCGGACCATTGAGCTCAGCGCCAGGCGCGCGGATTTAGCCGCCGGCCAGTACTTGCGGATGGCCTCTTTGGTCGGCTGAAGAATAAAATCACGGAATTTCTCAGGATTCTCATCGGGCGCGAAGAAATCATGTTTTGAAGTAAAGGGAACCGCCTTAAGATCGTCCACCGTCTTGACGGCCCTGGGATCAATATTGTGCTGGTCGAACAGCCTGCGGTAATGCGGACTGAAAGGATAAACGTAGGAATTAACAAAAGACGCTAACTTTTTATTCTGAAGATCACGGATTTCTTTCTTCGTCAGCTGAGCGATTCCATTCCAAGGATCCATACACGTTTTCTTTCTTCTTTTATAAGGCGCCTTTTAATGATTATACACGACGGAGGCCCTCAAACAATTCAAAATTCATTATTTTCCGAATTCGTAGAAGACCCCCTGCCCTTCATGGGAATACGATTCCCGGTAGGGCAGCTTCCGCGCCGCTTCTTTATCCAGCAGATACGTCAGCTGGCCGTCGGCCGGGCTGACTTTTGACGCGGGAACCCGCAGGTTCTTTTCAACGATCTCACTGAAAATGTCGGCCTTCGTCGCGCCGAGAACCAGCCCGATCACGTGGCGCGCGTTATTGATCACCGGCAAGCTCAGGCTGATGCGCTCGTGCTTTAAATGCGGCAGGGAAACCGGCAGGACCAGCCGCCCGGGATCATCAATGCGCTCGTCGTCGGGAAAAAGCGAAGCGGTATGCCCGTCGATACCCATCCCGAGCAAGATCAGGTCAAAGCGCGGCGCGTTGTTCTCATTAAACTCGAAAAAATGGACCAGCTCGTTTTTATAGCTCTCCGCCGCAAGATCCACGTTCTTCTGGTCTGTGGCGACCGGGTGAATATTCTCCGGGGGAATGTTCACGTAATCGAGCAGGCTTTCTTTGATCATCTTAAAGTTGCTGTTGCTGTCATCACGTCCGACAAAGCGCTCGTCGCCGAGAAAAATATGCGTCCTTTGCCAGAAACCGAACTCCTCAAGCGAGGACAGCTTGCAGTAAAATTCCATCGGCGACCGGCCCCCTGAAAGAGCGACCGTGAAACGGTTGTTTCGCGCGATCGATTCCTCGGCGACCGCCACCCACTTATCAAGCAGGTAATTGGTCAGCGTGTACGTATCTTCAAAAATTAAGATCTTCCGTTTTTGTGACATGCGCTGTTCCTCCGAAGTGATCAAGCGTAGAAAACTCCTTTACGATTCGCTGCAGGACGGCCCCTTGGGCGAAACACGAATAGCAGCGGTGGTGTTTTAACATGACACGAATGCTCATCGCATCTTCCAGAGCCCCCCCAAAATCATAATCAAGATCGTCATCGACCAACGCGCAGGCGTAGACGCGCATCTGATTGTTTTCCTTGACGACCATTTTACTAAAACCGCACATAAACTGATCACGGCTCTTCTCACTGTGATAATACGTCATGCCGTGTTCCGTGATCTCCGGCACCGGCGCGGAACATCCCGGCGTGAAAAAATCCGGAAAACTAACGATTCTTGTATCGAGCGGCAGGCCGGCCGCCTCGAAATATTTGAAATATTCCTGCTCGACCATGATCGCGTTCTCGCCTTTTTCCCGCTGGCGGGCAATCGATATCCCAAACCCGCGGTCACTGAGCTCTTTAACCATCCTCCACGCAAGATCAAAGTTCCCCCGGCCCCGCCCGGCATCGTGCTTTTTTGCTTCGGGATAATCGACGCTGACGCGAAAATGCAGGGGGTTCAGTTTATCTTTAAGCGGTTCGATTTCCTTCAGGCGTTTTTTGAGCGGCTTCGTCGCGTTCGTCAGGACAAGGCACGGGCGGTAAGCCAACGCGTAATGCAGGATCTTGACCATATCCGCGATGACAAACGGCTCGCCGCCGGTAAATGAAAACTTCTCGACCCCTGAACCAACCGCCTGGTCCATGAACGGCTTGACATCATTAAGCGTGATCTTGTTGAGGCGGTTGTCGCCGGGCTTCGAGCCTTCAAGGCAGAACGGGCATCGTAAATTACACATTGTCCCCGTATGAAACCATAATTCTTTTAAAGTTTTCGGCTGGATATAACCGCGTGGCTCGCCGGAAGATGTGGTTAACCAATCTTGGCGGGTTATATGATGAAGTGTTTGCACGTTCTGACCAACGGAATTCATGACCCATCCCCTTATAGATTTAGGTATTGTCAAAAATATCAAAATCCAAGCGCCAAAACTCAAATAAGAATCAAATTCCAATTACCAAACGCTCTAAACAAGACCTTTTTTAATTTATTTTGTTCATTGAATAATTGGACCTTGATATTTATTTGTATTTTGTGATTTGGCACTTGATGTTTTCATAAAACTTTTGACATTACCTTTTATTATACAACTCTTATTCTAAATCTCTAATGAAAACAAAAAAATCTGAAACAAAAAAATCTCCACAACTAATTACATCGCAGAGATTTAAATATTATGACCTCCGATGAGAAAATATTATCCGAGAATCAATTTTTTTCCAATATTTTATCAACAATATCCATAAATTTTAGCTTGTCAATATACCCGTCATACTGGGCATTGACCAACTCCGCATGAAAGACATCCTCCGCGTAAGCTGTCAGAAAGTACACTTTTATGTCAGGGAATTTATCTTTGATCAAGTTAGCCGCGTGAATGCCCGCTATCCGGTAGTCCATCTTGATATCTAAAAAGGCAACATCCGGACACAGTTCGTATGCCCGGCTTATCGCATCTTCACTATTATGCGCGACAGCAATAACCTCATGGCCTAAGTTCTCGATAGCTTCCTTGAACATTTCCGCTGTAATATAATCATCATCTGCAATGAGTACCCTTTTTGCCATCACATCCCCCTTACATGATTATTTTTTATATTGTAGCACTTTTAAAAACAATGGTAAATAGCGAACCCTTTTTCCCGCTATACGAAATCTCTCCGTTTAATTGTTGGCTCAACATCATAACCAACCGCAGCCCTAAGCTTTTACTTCTCGCTGAGAAAGGATTTCCTTCTATACCAATACCATTATCTTGCACTTTTAGTTCGATAGCCTTTCCTTTTCTTACCAAAGAAACCATAACGCGGCCATTTTTATAATCAGGAAACGCGTGTCTAAAGGCGTTTACCAATAATTCATTAACAATAAGCCCGCACGGAATTGCCGTATCAATATTAAGCGCAATAGGTTCAAGATTCGACTTAATTTCAACGCGGCGTTCATTCATGCCATACGTTATTTGTATTTCATCGATCAGCGACCTAATATATTCTGAGAAATCGATTTCGGAGAAATTTTTTGACATATAAAGCATCCGATGGACTTTTCCCATAGCGGATATCCGCTGCTTAGTATCCTCTAAGGCTCTTTCCACATCTTCTTTTCCCTGCAGTGAAATTTTCTGCAGATTGACAAGCGAATACAAAGTAAGAAGATTGTTCTTCACGCGATGGTGCACCTCATTAAGAAGGGTCTCCTTCTCGCGTAAAGCCTGTTTGAGCGCCTCTTCAAATTTCCGGCGCTCAGTAATATCGATCCCGAGGCCGAAAAAGAATTCAAAATTTCCCTGTTCACTGAAGATAGGCCGCCCGTGCCATTCAACCAAAAATATCCTTCCATCTTTGGCTAACATCCGGTTTTCACTTATTGTCGGGCTATTCGATGTGGTCAGTATCTTGAAAATTCGCGATAACGGCTCTTTTTCCTCGTCCGGCACAAAATTAGCCAAATAATCTTTTCCTAATACTTCATCCTCAGAATAGCCAAGAATATCGAGCATGGCAGGATTCATCATAATGACTTTTCCCTCACCATCAATGCCCACAAAGAACATTGGGGATGAGTGAATGAGCTTTTTATTGAAATCCCGTTCTCTTCTTAAGATCTCGTCAGCTTTCCTATGTTCGGTAATATTTCTCACCATGGCCTGGAGATGTGGTCCGCTCGATAACTCCACCAAATTGAGACTGACCTCGGCATCAAACAATGTGCCGTCCAGCTGCTTGTGTTTCCAGTAAAATCGTTGCGGCTGTCCGCTAAATGCGTCTTTAATTTTTTCCAGCGCCTTTTCATATGACTTCCTGCCATCAGGTTGCATAGGCGAAGAAAACTCTATGGGCGTGTGATCAATAATTTCATGACGCTCGCAACCAAACATCTCAAGGGTTGCCGAGTTACAGTCCACAAAATTTTCATCCTTCATAAGAAAAATCGCGTCACTGGCAGATTCAAAAAGAGTTCTAAAACGGTTCTCGCTTTCAATCAGAGCCTCTTCAGCTTTTTTGCGTTCGGTGGTATCACGCGCAAATGCAAAGATATATTCTTTTCCGGCATGTTGGATGTAATTCGCGTGAATTTCAACAGGAAACTCGCTCTGGTCCTTGCGCCGGTGGATCATCTCTAAAATACTTGTTCCCTTCTGCTTCAAGTCCCTCCACCGCGCCGGCCAACGCTCCTGCGGCATTAAGGGGTCAATGTCCCATACATGCATGGATAGCAGTTCGTCTCTCGTGTAGCCAAGAGATTGCGAGGCCTGATCGTTAACATAGATAAAACGCCCTTTAATATCCAACCAGAAAATGTTGACGGAAGTCCTGTCGATCGAGAATTGTGTTAACTCCAGGGTCTCCTCTGCTTTTTTACGCTCGGTAATATCCCAGAAAATCCCCATGACCCCGATGATTTCATCCTTATTATTTCTAACAGGAGTTTTAACACATTGAACCATAAACTCCCGCCCGGCCAGAACATACTTTTCCTCAACATCAATCGCGTTTCCCGACTTTATAATTTCTTTGTCATCGTTCCGGTATTTTTCTGCTAATTCTTTCGAAAAGAAATCAAAATCCGTTTTTCCCTCTATTTCCTCCGGCTCAATCCCTAGATCCAAAGCATAATTATTATTGCATGACACATATATACCGTCGTTGTCCTTGTGGAACATTCTTTGATTGAGGCTTTCAAGCAAGGCTCTGTTGCTTTCTTCGCTTGCACGCAGCCTTGTTTGAATATTTGTATTATCCATAATATGGCTATGGCCCATGATCAACAAAAATCCGATATAACCGTATTCAATGGTATAAATAAAATCATATAAACCAGCGCTGACCAAAACATCTTCACATAGGCTCAAAAAGAATACGATGACCGCCAGCATCAGGGGTAACCCTTTTTTGGCGTCTTTCTTCCAGAAATAATAGAAACTAAGCCAATAAACATAGGTGAAGAAGAAAAGCAATCCATACCCCTGAATATCTGTCAAAATCCCCTGGGCAACTTCATTGTATGTTATCGTCTTCCCAAGGAAATCAAATGTTGTTATGTTGGGTTGAGAAACAATCCAGGTAAGATTGCTTCGATCAACAAGTTGAACTAGCCCGCATATACTGAAAAATATCGTAAAGAAATACATGGCGGTTTTGTTCTTAATGTTCGTATAGTCTGTTATGTAAAGCAACAGTCCTATCGCGACCCATGAAAGCGTAAAAAGCTGCATGCGCTGCCATTCATAACCTTGCAAATACGTCTCTGAGTTATAATTGCCGACACAGCTGATATTGTATGTGGCAATAGCGAAACACATGAACGAAAACGTTAAATTTACGCGTATTTTCCGGTTGGTGAAGTAAATGATGAGATAATGGGCGCCCATAAAAAAGGCTAATGCGGACATTATTAAAGGAGGAATGCTCTGTAGGGGCACGTTATAGAAACCTTCGTTCATTGTAAGGTTGTAGTATTAATTCTAAAACCACATCATGTATCCAACCCATAAGACAAACAGGATAAATAATATTCCTAGTCCAAAAAAAACTAACAATAAAACTTTATTGGGCGCGGATATCAGCCTATCTTCTTGAGGATCACAGACCATACTCATATCGACTTTCTATTGTGTGTACTTGAATGGCTTTTTCCATGGCTTTCATTGTACATACATAAATAACCCTCTGCAACGAATTTAGCCTGGGCACTTCCCACAGCTAAATCCGCTCAATACAGAGGGTTAAGTTAAGTTTTTTGCTTTTCGATACCTTAGAATTTAAAGCGAAGATGCGATTCGATCTTTTGATAATCCCTATCATCAACATTATCAAACTGAACATCAAATAAACGGACATTAAGATCTATATTTTTGGGAAATTTGTACCCGAATTGAAGTTCATACTCTTGTGAACCGTCCCCCCTGACTACAGTCGTCGCATAGTCCGAGTCAGAAAATGCAAAATGAGTCCAAAAGTCACCGAAAGTCAACTTCAATTTACCAAAGATAACATTGCTATCAGCGATACCATAAGTTATTAGTTGATCGACAGGCAGAAAATAATCCCTTAGCCAGGCCGGCTTGTTTAGGGCATTGCCATCATCAAACCTGGCATAACCCACGCTTAAATACAGAGGTTTCAGCTTCACAAAAGGTTCCAGCATATAATTATTCGCATCGCCGCTGCCAGAAATATCCGCATCCACATGATAATAGCTCGCCTTACCACCATAAGTCAACTCAGGATCTTCCATCTCCGCCTCAATCTTAGTGTCAATCCCGTAAACAGACGCGTAATCATCGTGATGGATAAAGTAGGGATTTAAGACCAGCATATTTATCCCGTTATATTTACCTTCGAAAAAATAAAGATAGGCATTCGAACCCGGCCCATACGTCGATTCCGAATCCAGGTCCTGAGCATCGTTATTGCGGCCAAAATCTTCACCATCATCATAATCAATCTCGGCGAAACGTTTCACAACCCCCGCGGTCAGCTCGAGACCCTCGATCTCCTTGAACTGAACATATCCCCCCTCGCTTTGGTTATCGTCAATGTGCGTTATCTTCAGGTGATTCCAACGGCCAGCGGTCACATTTGAACGTTCAGCAAAACCATAACTTAAATAAAGTTCGGGTAAAGTGTACTTAGATTCAACATCCACGTCAAACGGATCGGTCACTCCATCGTCGTCATCGCTATATAATTCCCCGCGCACAAAACCCCTTGCGCCAAACTTTAAGCCCTTCCAACTGAGAGTTTCATATTTTAAAGTGAAATAAGCCGTGGCCCAACCACCATCGGAATCGTCGGCATCCCTGTTGACATACTCATAATAAGAGCCGATCGTTCCGCTGATCTTTCCTTCTCTAAAAGCATTCCCAATCGTCTCTGCTTCTTGCGCAAAAGACACATTCATCATCATCTGGCAAAAAATTATCAACATAACCGCGCAAATTACCCTACCAGTTAATCTACCCATACATCTCCCTTCACGTTAGACATTTAAAAAAAAGGGGCAGAACTCTATTTTTTTATCAGATAAAAAGAGTCTTGCCCCTTTTGAACTACTTCTTTTTTCCCAACATAATAATAATATCTTCCTTGATCGCCTCCAGATCTTCCTCATGCTCGATCTCATCAGTCATTATCTGCAAAGCCATATCGTAAGTAACGGTATCCTTATCATGCGTGTAATCCATTAACTGCCTATACCCCATGATCGCGCATTGTTCTCCTTTAATATTCTGATCGAGAAGCACGCGCACATCGGGATCGGCGGGTTTATCATAGCCGCAATTCGTAAATTCATACCATTCTTTGGGCTCAATCAACGGCGTTCCGCCAAGTTGTATGATCCTGTCAGCCAGCATCCCGGCATGACGCAATTCATCCGTTGCATGCTGGATGAGTTCAGCGACAACAGCTTCTCTGGGCATTCCCACAGCAACTTTCGCCCCCAACCAATATTGATAGTATGCAAGCCATTCGTCGGCAAACACCTTGTTCAATAATGTGACCAGCTCCGGAATTTTGATGCCGCGTGATTCAATAATTTCACGTCCTTTAGTTCCCATAATGACGCCCCTCCTTTTCAATTAAGAATTTTCTGGAATGATTCACCAACATTATATAAACATTTTTTTAATAATCAACTAAATTTATTTTATGCTATCCCCTTAATCGGGGCACGCATCCTCACAGGTCCCTTCAAAATCAGGGCTTTTAAGCCCTGATGATATTTCATTGCCCTTCAGGTCTTTTATGCCTTCGAGCTCGACATAACCTTCCTCATCGGTATGAAAAGGCTCTTCAAACTCAAGAAAAACATACGTCCTGTGGTATTCGATCTTTACGGGAAAGACCTCGCGTTCATTGGTTACCGCCTTATAATTCCTTGATTCCTGCGCGCTCTCCTCTTCAAGCTCTTCATTGAATTCCAGCTTTAGGATGCCGGGGGCTTCCTCGAATATTTCGACGACCTCAGGAGGAAAAATATCTTTGTCCAAAAATGAAAGGCTTATTTTTCCGGAGATTGCCGACTCGGCAAGCGCCACTTCAAGGTCCAAAGTCTCATCTTCACTATCCTCGATCGTAAAAGAAGCCTTGCCCTTTCTAAAACGCACTCTTTTGGAACGGATATCATAACTCTTATCCCTCATTCCGCTTTCTTGCACCGTTATCCGCAATTCTTTTTTCCCCTCGAAAGTCGTCGTAACCTCCCCATTCTCGTTTAAAACGAGAACCTCGACTTCAAGCGGAACACGGGATATGGCTTCAGATGAAACATCTAAAAACAACTGGATCGCCTCCGCATAGCTAGGCCCCGGCAGAACCAATAAGTTATAAATGACAGCGGCCAAAAACAACGCTCTTTGCTGAATTCTCATTTTCATCCTTTCTTAAGAATAGAGACAAGCCGGATTTCTTCCTGGAATCCGCATTCCATAGCGATGACCGCCGGGTTCAATGAAAAGGCGGCTTCCTTTCATCAATTTTATCTGAAATTAAAACTTAAGAAGGTAGTTAAGGCTATTCTCATCCAGATCGGAAAATTTTAAACCTAAACCGCGGTTTGACCGGATCCGGACAACTTCCGCTTTGCCATTTATTCCGAATTTCAAATTTTTGTCAACAAAACTAGAATTGAATTGGCACCGGTCTCCCAGTTTCAACAGCTCAATATCATCACATATGGCATAAGCACCGCCCAACGAAACATTCTTAACTACCGCGGAAATTGACTTAACCTTATCGAGGACCAATGAAATAGGAAACTCCCGTTTGACACGCGTATATTTTCTTTTTTCTCTCCACGCCGCTTCTTGCTGTGAGGGTTTTTTCTGCGTTAGCTCCTTATCAAATTCCTCCAACTCTTTATCAAGCTCTTTTAATGTCGAAGCAAACGCGCCATCTTTTTTTGTCTCTAAACCGCTTCCGCTATCTTTCACCTTCTCCCGAAAGAAAAGAAATAGCACAAGAATAAGCAGCCCGCCGATGATCACGTCTTTGACGGTTAATTTCAGACCGGAAAAAAGCGATTCCCAATTTGAGAAGTTGATCGTAACCGGCCAGGTTACAATTGAGTTTCCTCTGCTGCCCAACTGGCGCTGGGTTTGTGTTTCCGCGTCGATAACAGCGCCTTTAATGAGTACCGTAGCAGCTTTTTTAGCCGCTGTTTGGACACCTTCGGGAGCCTCCTGTAGAGGTAACACTTCAACATCTTTCACGGCTTGTTCAATAACTCCGCTGGCTTTTTCCTGGGCTATGCTCTTGATCTCTGTCGAAGAATCTATTAATTCCGGGGGCTCGACTCGTTTAACCGCTTCACCGATCAGCGCGCTTGCCCTTTCCTCCGCGACAGCTTTGACTTTATCGGAGATTCCATTCAACGGTAAGTTTTCTGAATTCTGGATAGCCCTCTCAATTAAAGCAGCAGCTGTTTTGTTGGCCGCGTCCTGAAAACTTTGATCGCGGGCTTTATTAATAGCGCGTTGATGGATATTTCTTATAGCAAGGTGGGAAACTTCATCAGGGTTTGTTTGTTCGATGTGGGCAACGTTTTCGATCAGAAATTCCCTGAAAGGCCTTCCGTAATCAGGCTGGACACGGATAAATATACCCCTTACTTGGGTCACTTTACCTTCAACGGTCTCTCCATTTTTAAGAAGAATAATATCCGCTTGGGCTGTCTGGCAAATCAGGAAAAATGTAAAAAACAAAAATGTTTTTTTCATATCACTCTATCTCTAACTTTAAGATATCAAGCTAGTTATGAAATTTTAACCTACTTCTTCAAACTTGTCAATACTTACACAAAGCAGCCAGGGATATAAAAAGTATCTTAGTTATAGGAAAGGATATTTAAGAGGCACGGAAAGATAAGACATCAAGAACGACATCCGATCTTCCTTCAAATTGCGGCAGAAGAAACTATTCCCTTTTATTCGGCCTAAGAATTCTTCGTTTTTTTAGGTCCACTCTTTATTTAAAAATCAATAGCAGCATAAAAGATACAACGCTTATAATCATACCCGTGATAACTGTATTCTTTTTGCATATGCTATCAATGGCTTCTATCTTAGTATCTTCTATTTTTGGAATAAATCTCTTTTTGATCCCGTATTCCTTTTGAAGGGCATCGTTTAAAGATTCATAGGCTTTTGGAGCAACCATTAAAATAATGCCGACGACAAAACCAAATGATACCAAAATATAGAAAATCATGTTGAATGATGAAGCGGTCATATTGTATAAAATAGACACTTACACCTCCTTTTTTTAACAGATAAACGTAATAATTTGAAAAACCCTTTGCGTTTCCCTCTTCACTTTTTTTAGTATACCACCAAATAAGTTTTCGGTAATACAAAGAATTATTTTTTTAATCGCGGAGTTTCTGAGAATTCTGGAATTTTTAGATAAATTCTGCGGGAATTTCGAGATGTACAACTGTCCCCGAACTAAGCTGAATACAACTTTCTTACTGAGGGATTCTATTTTGACGAGGTTAATATTTAACAGGGCGATGTTTGTTTATTAGTATTTTCCGTAATTTTATGACTCGCTGATCATTAGGATTGAGTTCCAATACTCGGTCAAAGTCACATAAGGCTTTTTTACGTTTTCCGACTTTCGTATAAACAACCGCCCGGTTGCTTAACGCTTGATGATATCCTGGCTTGATCCTCACGGCCCGGCTAAAATCAGCCAAAGCCAGGTCATACCTTCCCTCTTTTACATAAGCGCGTCCGCGCAAATTATAGGCAAATTCATTTTGCGGATCCTTTCTGATCGTGTCGCTATAAATACTGACACGGGTTTTGAAATTTCCGGCGTGCTTCCAAGACAGCACGCTAAGAGTAATGACAAGAAGAATCATGAGAGCCGGCTTTATCAAAGGAAGACCAAATTTCCATTTCTTTTGCGCGGCAATGGCAACATTGACAAAAAAGGCTAACAAACCAATAGACGGTAAATACTGAAAATGATCCGCCACATACGTCAGGCTTAAATTCTGAAAATCAAGCAATCCTGATACCGGCGCGATCGTCAGGCAATAGTATAAGAAAGTTGCCATAACCCCTTTATGTATGGAATTCCTTTTAACGATAAGGAGAACGAAGATAAGCAATACACTCGATAGATACAGGCACTGTAACATACTTGTAAAACTGATCTCCCATTTGGGATAGATAAACATCAGCGGCTCAGGCCAAATAATCTTAAGCGGATAAAACCAGAATACCTGTCCCATAATAAGGATCCGCTCCCAAAACGAAATCGAAATTGGCGTATCAGCAAACATTATATAGCTTTGCTCACTTCTGATACACAGTGCAATGGATAGTGTACCCAACAAAATGAACGGGACCAACATCAACAAATGACCCCATTTAAACTTGATATTTTCCAGCCAAAAAACAATAAGGAAAATGCCGCAAAGTATAACCGTTACTGGTTTAGTTGTTAAAGCACAAAGAAATGTCCCTATGGAAAATAGAAAAAATGCCGTTCTTTTGTTAAGAATCGGCTTGGTATATGGTAAAACACTGTCCATTTTCAGGGTGGAATGAAAAAACAGGACAGATAGCAGCATAAAGAAAGTTGACTGTGTATTTTTGAGCTCGGAGATCCAGGCGACTGATTCAACGTTCACCGGATGAATAGCAAAAAGCAAAGCAGCAGCAAAACCGCCCGCGATCTTCAATCTGTCCAATAGATGCCAGATGAGCAATGCATTGAAAATGTGGAAAACAATATTGATAACATGGTATCCGAGAACATTTTCTCCCCATAACTGATACTGCAACCATATACCGGTGAAAAATAGAGGATAATAATTCGTTGTTGCCTGAGGATTAAGCCAGATAGCTTTCAGCCCGGCCAGTGAATGAAGTGCCTTATTGTCAGCGATGTAATCAAGGTCGTCCCAGATGAAATCACCATGGACCGATGGATAATAACAGGCCAGAACGAGGGCAATCAAAATGATAATTTTAATAAATCTTTCTCTTTTCATAATGGTTTTATACTAACATAGGGAGAAAATGTTCGCCACTTATTATAGGCAAATTAGTGGGCAAATTAGCAGGTTACAGTGGATTAGTTATAGTACCCGTGAGAACTTCTTGGTTATTTAAACTCACCGATTTCAGCTCAGGGCTAACATAACATAACAGAAGCCAAGAT
>JAGLQN010000114.1 GCA_023136835.1 Candidatus Omnitrophota bacterium
ATTGGGATGATATACGATAACAAGGAGAAATAATTATGGGATACCCCGAACCTCAAGACATCCGTACAAAGAAAGCCCCGAAACATCAAAAAGCTGCCCTGGAATCAGGGTGGTCAGATTTATCCGATGCCGTGGTAGTTCCACTTGTTGAAGATACTTATGATACACCTCCAAAGAAAATGAAAGGTGCACTTGCTTTAATAGACCCAATCAACCAAATCCTCGATATTAGAAATATAAGGTATGAAGAGAAATTTGCGTTTGTCAGAGAGGCATTACAGAACGTAAACAGAAGCAGAGGTGAGGAAGGACACAACATTTCGCCTGATGTAGATATCGTTATTGCTGAGGATTCGTTGACAATTTTCGATAATGCAGGTGGTATTAGAAAAGAAAAACTCTCTGAACTGTTCGATTTCGGCGTATCCGGGTGGGAAGGTGCTGCAAAAGAAGAGAATCCTTTTGGTCAGGGTTTCTTATCATTCGTGATGTTATTTGACAAAGTAGAGGTCTTTTCTAACAACGTTCACGCTGTTTTTGATTTAAGTGAAATTTTAGAGAAACGAGAAGCTGGAGTCCTCAATCTAAATGAAGCTTACGAATGGGAATCAGCACGATCTCTTGACACTTTCGGCAGGGGTGAATTCACACTGATATGTACAAAGCCATTAGAAGACTGGAATGTAGATAAAGCATATGAAATGGCTGTAACGAGCGGCGAAATGTTAACACTCAATTCTCTGACTATCAACGGAGATAACATAAGACTGATAGGCTTTGAAAAACCTTATGGAAGTCAGTACATCGACGTAAGCAAATATAATGCAAGTGGCGAAAAGGTCATTGAAGGATATATCCAAATGACAGGTGATGTGTGGGACAAACCTGAATTTTTCTATTATGGACTAATCGTAGGGCGATATAGTGAATTACCCGGAATGAGAGGGAAAGTTAATATCCTTGACAAAAGACAAGGTGCTCCTGTAGAGAACCGGGATAGATGGCAACAATCTAAAAAAGGCAGTGGCATTCACATAACAGAAAATCACATTAGAGGTTTTGTAAAGGACTTCCTTAAAAAAGTCATTCAAGAAGGCGGTGATGAAGAAATAGAAGAATATTCACGCATCATGGACAGTTATATTGTTTTTGAGCAGTATAGAAATGATATAAATTTCGCTTTAATAGGTGACAACACTGTAAAAGCCATTTCTGATGACATAAGAGCAGAAAACCCAGACATTTCAGAAGAGGATTTTCAAAGAGAAATCAGAGATCGAGTGAGCACAAAGAGCGGTCTTCTGGAATCTGCTGAAAAAACAATACGATCAGAAAGTGAGGTCGCTGATGAATATAACCAGAAAAGCGAAGAGATTTACAAGCGGAGAGACGAAATAAACGAAGAGAAGC
>JAGLQN010000115.1 GCA_023136835.1 Candidatus Omnitrophota bacterium
TCATCCGATTTAAAGGGTTTTACGATATATCCCGAAGCGCCGAGGGAAGAGGCCTCCGCGGCGGTCTCGACCGATTTATATCCGGTAACGATGATGACGCTAAGTTCAGGATATTTTTCTTTAATGGCTCTTAAAATTTCAAGGCCGTTGATCTTAGGCATTTTGATATCTAAAAGGACAAGCCCGATCGTTTTGTCGTTATCCAGGCATTGAAGGCACTGCTCGCCGCTATCCGTCAAGATCAGGTCATAATGGTCTCCCAAGATAAGTTTAAGGGACTCACGGATCCCCTCTTCGTCGTCGCAAATGAGAATTTTCTTTGAAAGGTGATCGCTCATGCTTGTTCTCCTTTTATAGGGCTACCGGCGTTGTCACGCACAACACCTTAGCGGTTATTCTTCCTTGATTGATAAGATAATGCTCCAAAGCGGCATCAAAATATAATGTGTTATGCTTAGAGAGAGAGTAGCTTTCCTTACCGATTTTCACCTCGATCTTGCCGTCTAAAACAAAAATGAATTTCTCCGTTCCTGCCTGATTCAGCTCTTTATTCGTCTTTCCATTGGGTTCGATCTTAAGCGAAATGGGCATCATTTTCTTGGACAAAACCTTGGCCGTCAGGATCTCATAAGAAGCCTTGTCGCTATGGACAAAAACATCGGTTGCTGACTTGGATGTCCTTAGGTCGACCTTATCTTCTTCCTTAATAATGCCGGTGTAAAGCTGGGTGATGTCAATGTCAAGGGCCTTAGCGATATTCATGTGTGATTCGAGGGTCCCTGTCATTTTGAGGTGTTCGATCCGGCTTAAGGTGGCGATTTGAACCCCGCTTTTCTCTGCAAGGCCGGATAAGCTCATACCCCGGGCCGCGCGCAATTCTTTGAGTCTCTTTCCTATATACATGTCTGGATTCCTCTTTTAATGCCTATTGGGGTTTGTGTTGGTTTTCTTGTATTTAGCGTACCACTCTTTGATGAATTGTCAATAGATTTAGATAAAAATCAAATAATTGTTTGATTTTTAGAAAATATTTTTTGGAAGAGTATAAGCTGCTCTCATGCAATGACTTAAAAATTGATGGAAGAACAAATAGATTTGACAAATAATCAAACACATGGTACACTTCTTTTTAAAGGAGGTTGGCCGTTATGGAATCAAACGAACAATATCATTTCAAGTTTTCAAAATCCCCAAAAAAGTTCCCACGCATGTTAAATGACTCTGCTAATTCGATTGCCGTTTACACTGTGCTTTGCATTTTGCGCCGCATGAGAAAACAATTGTGCCTGGAGGCTATGATTGAGTATATGGATGAATATTTGCTAACTATTGAAGAGAGTAATCCTCAGCTGAGGGAGGCGGTTTTAAAAGCTCTGTCGATGGTCAGTATCAAAAAAATTTATAAGGACGCGATGTTATGAAAACGCGATTAATCATTGCTTTACTCGTTATGTTTACCGGTTTGGGGTTTTCACAGAATTCCTTTGTGTGGGACAAAAATGGTCAGGGAATTTATGAATCCGATATTCAAGAATTATTAATCGATCCAATGGATGATGCTAGCATCTACGCGGGAACTTCAAAGGCGCTTTACAAATCTATCAATAGAGGAAAAAGTTACCGGATGGTCTTACGGCTCTCCGGCGAGGCAAAAGGCGTTAATGATATTTACATCTCAACTGATCATCCTGAAATTGTTTATGCGGCAACTGATGCAGGTTTATATGAAAGTTTAGACAGGGGGAACACTTGGGAAAGGATTTATTTTTCTTCTGACGCGGGGCCGCGACAATGCTTGTCCGTTATTCGTTATGGCGATGTGATTTATTTAGGCGCTCAAAAGGGTTTGTTTTACAAGGGCCATCAGGACGCGCAATGGAGACAGATTAAGGAAGGCCTCAAGGATGAGCCGGTTTACCATATTGCCTTCGATGATTATTTTCTTTATTTAGCGACCGGCCGGGCAGTTTTTAGTTTAGAGAAACAGACGCGGAAACTTCAAAAGATATTTTCCTTCGGGATCGGCAAAGACTTGGA
>JAGLQN010000116.1 GCA_023136835.1 Candidatus Omnitrophota bacterium
GGCCGTATATTTTTATAGCTACAACTCAGGGTATTTATTTCAGCTTTGATGACGGGGAGAATTGGGAGCTTTTACCAACAAGGAATCTTGCCCTGGGAGATCTTACATCTTTACTGGTTCTCGAAAGCGAAATAATAAGCGAGGAAAGCTGTTTGGAATCCCCGCTAAAATGTTTGAAATTGATGGTCGGAACAAGGAAGGGGGTGTTTTTCTTAAATGATGGAAAATGGATGTCTATCTATAAGGGAATGGAGACGAATGAAATTAATTGCTTAACGAAAGACGCTCAAGGAGCGGTTTATGCTGCGACGAATAAAGGCATTTTTTATTTACCTGTTAAGGAAGCGCTCCCCTCTTTTAATAAAGTGCAAAGTGAACAGATGACAACAGTCCCGGAATTTCAAATTGGTTCCGAAAACTGGCCAAAGTTCGACCATGATCCAAGTATCAATGAAGTTCATCAGATGGCAATTGATTATGCCGAGGTTAGTCATGAAAAAATAAAGATTTGGAGACGGCAGGCCAGACAGAAAGCTTGGCTCCCGGGATTAAAAATAGGGGTAGATGGCGATAGAGACTGGAGCCGTTCTGATAGTCTTTGGGGGTCGTATTCAGGTGGAGGGCAACACTATATAGGTCCGGATGATAAAACCTACGGAGAAGATTTTGGATGGGACGCTTCTTTCTCATGGGATTTGTCTGATTTGGTATGGAGCACCGATCAAACAACAATTGACTCGCGATCAAAAATGATGGTGGAATTGAGGGGAGATCTTTTAAATGAGATCACGCGTTTATATTTTGAGCGGCGGAGAAATCAAATAGAGCTTGCTTTGAATAATACCACGGACTGGCGATTGAGAATTGAGGGGGAAATGCGCATTACGGAGCTTACGGCACTTATTGATGCTCTGACGGGAGGAGAATTTAGTAAAAAGATAGTAGGTCGGGAGAGGAACTTGTTACCCGTGCCTCGTGACTCGCAAAAATGATTTACAGTAAAAGCCTCGAAATTTATTTAGAAGATCTGACTTATGAGATACGCGTGTTAGTTAGTTTAATTCATAAATTATAAAACTCACGGGCCACGGATGACGGGTCACGAGTAACGGATATTCACTAATAGCCACGGAAAAACGAAAGGGAGAAAATGCGATGATTAGAAAGTTAATGATGGTTGGTATGCTAGTAATGTTTCTATCAGCAACAACATATGCTTTTGCTGAGGATGTATTTATTACGCAAAGAGGGTCGAAATATCATAAGGAAGAATGTCGGCTCATTAAGAATAAAGAAAATGTAACAAAATTGGATAAAAAAGAAGCTATAGAAGAAGGTTATGGCCCATGCAAACGATGCTTTAAGGAAGATGTGGTTGTTGATGAAGGAAAAAAGGACCAGAATCAAGCGGAAAAAACAAAGTAAAAAATTATATTAAACGAATTTATGGCTCGTGGCTGTTAGTGAATGAGCGATGAATTTCTCGGAATGATAGCACTTAAAAGGAAAGGATGAATGTTATGGAAGTGAGTATGATGGAAATTCAAGTTCAAAGAATGTATCGGTTTGAGACGGACCGCCCGTTGAAAGCCTTTGTTGATATTGTTGTGAATGATGTTCTTTTGATCAAAGGCGTACGGGTCATGGATGGTAAAAAGGGGCTGTTTGTTTCTATGCCCCGGGAACAGGCTAAAGACAAAAAATGGTATGACACTATCCGCTGTCTAACTCAGGAAATCCGTGATCAGATTACAGAGGTGGTTTTATCCGCTTATAAGGAAGAATAATTTTAATAGATGTAGGAGCATCCATGTCTTTTTAACACTTTAGGAAATTACGATTTTCTAAAGTACTAGCACTGTCTTTCCTTAATTTGTTTTTGAGGAAGATAGCGCAACACTCATTTCTTCTGAATATTTTTAGAGGAAAATGAGTGTAGAGAATCATTCAAAGGACAACTGCGAAGCGATTTTCTTGCACTTGTTAAAAGGAAGTATCTGTAAGGGGATAGACCCTCAAAGGGGAAAAGGGGGATACGCATGGATGCTCCTATTGATTGGAGGATTATGATGAGTCGAGCGGCAAGATCTTTAAGGGATGGCGGTTGTTATTATATCCAAACACAGAGTTACAGAAATCAGAAGATTTTTAAGATGGATTTGGACTATGAACAATATATTCAGTTAATAAGAAAATATAAGCTGAAGTTCAAAGTTAATGTTTACGCTTATTGCCTGACACCGGCATCGGTTCATCTTATTGTGAAGCCTCATCATATGCGCGGATTATCGGCGTTTATGCAGGGGCTTAGTCAGTCTTATGCCTTGTTTTTTAACCGGAGGTATAATGGCATGGGAAAAGTATGGGGGCAGAGGTATAAGAGTGTTTTATTTGATGAGAATCATGATCTTTATCGATACATGAAATCAATCGAATTTATCCCTGTGGAAGAAAGGCGGGTTGACTCACCGGTTGAATATCCATGGAGCAGTTGCACGAATCGGGTGCTTGGTCCAGAAGGAATTATTGATTTAGTAGTGCCAAGCGGGATGAGCGTTAATAAAAGTCTAAATTGAAAGGAGAATTATAATGATAAGAATAAAAAAACGCAGTATTTTTTTAATATTTACCATAACATTGGTTATAACATCATCAGCAAGGGCGTCAGTTATTATTAATGAAATTTTTGCCGATCCTTCTTCAAGTTTATTGGGTGATGCAAACGCGGATGGTGTGCGCTCAGGAACGAAGGATGAATTTATCGAGCTGTTGAATTACGGCGCGTCAGAAATCGATATTTCCGGTTGGTCGCTGAGTGATAAAGTATCCACGCGGCATATTTTTCCACTGGATACGATTTTATCACCCTATACATTTTTAGCTGTTTTCGGCGGAGGTTCACCCCAGTTACCCGATATCAATTGGCAGGTTGCTTCGACGGGCACTTTGGGTCTAAACAATACAAATGATGCTGTATCATTGTTTAATACTGAGACGCAATTGATCGATAAGGTTGTTTATGGCGGCATTGGAGGTAATGATCAGTCGATCACCTTGTTTCCCGATGGAGAGGGGACGGAATTTGTGTTGCATTCAAGTTTAGACCAGTCTCAGGGCGCCTTATTTTCTCCGGGAACCAGCATTGATTCCAGAATATCATTAGTTTCGATCGAAGAGGAAGAGCTTCCAGATAATGCTGTTGTTCCTGAACTGCCCGCTTTAGTTTATTTTGGTTTAGGATGGGGGTCCCTTCTATTGAAAAAGAAATTCTGACCCGGAAAGGTGAAATCCCGAAAAGGGAGCAGAGTCATCTGATGGGAATCCCGCTAAAAACAAAATCTCTTCTAGGGCAGTTGCTTCTAGAAAAGCAGTTGATCACGCAAGAACAATTAGAGATTGCTCTGAAAAACCAAAAAGAGACGGGGAAGCTATTAGGAGCCGTTCTTTTAGAACTTAATTTTATTGCTGAAGAATCTACTTTTCTTCCTGTCTTATCCGGTCAATTAGATGTTGATTATGTGTATCTTAAGTCGATGTCCATTCCTCCTGAGGTCACCTCATTAATTCCTGCCCAATTTGTTACCCATTACAAGGTCATTCCAATTGGCCTGAAGGATGAGATATTGACTGTTGCCGCAAGCAGTCCTCTGGATATCCATGTTCTCGATGAGATCAGCCTTGTCGTTACCCATCGTTTGAAGTTTGTTTTGGGCGGAGAAAGAGATATTTTAGAGGCTATCCGGACCTATTACGGGGTTGGAGCCGAGACTATCGAGCAGATGATGGATAAGGTGGGGCCGGTCAGTTCGACGAATGATGAAGTGGCTAATATCGAGGAGATTGAATCAGAGGCCTCGATCAGTAAATTTTTCAATCAGATACTCCTGGAGGCGTATAAAGATTGCGCGACCGATATTCATATTGAACCTTTTGCCGATGAACTTCGCGTGCGCTACCGGATTGACGGCGTGATGTATGATGCAAAGGTTCCCAAAAACATACGGCATTTTCAGGATGCGATCAGCTCGCGTATCAAAATTTTATCAAATTTAGATATCGCCGAGAAACGCCTGCCTCAAGACGGGCGGTTTAAAGTCCGTGTGGGCTCTATTGATTTAGATATGAGGGTTTCTTTTCTGCCTACGCCGTGCGGCGAAAGCATTGTTCTGAGAATTCTTAATACGACGAAACTTTACAGCCTTCAGGAACTTGGTCTTTCAGATAGAGAGCGTGATATTTTAGAACGGCTGACCGAAAAACCTAACGGGATCATCTTTCTAACCGGCCCCACCGGAAGCGGTAAGACGACAACGCTGTATGCCTGCCTTTCACGGATGAATACGGATGCGCATAAGATCATTACGATTGAAGACCCTATTGAATATCAGTTAAAAGGGATCACGCAAATACAGATCAATCCCGGGATCGGATTAACTTTTGCTCAGGGCCTGCGTTCAATGCTGCGGCATGATCCTGACATTATGATGGTCGGTGAGGTCCGTGATATGGAAACAGCCACAACCGCCATTCAAGTCGCTCTGACCGGGCATTTGATTTTCTCGACGCTGCACACCAATGACGCGGCCAGCGGTGTCGCACGGCTTCTCGATATGGGGGTTGAGGCGTATCTTATTACCAGCGCGATTCAATGCCTGATCGCCCAGCGGTTGGTGCGAAGGGTATGCTGTCAATGCAGAAAGGCTGTTCGCCTGACGCTGGAAATGATCAGGGAATTTGGGGAGCAAGTGCCGTTTGAAGCCGGAGAGGTCATTTATGAGCATAAGGGATGCGACGCCTGCCATCAGACAGGTTACAGTGGCCGTGAGGCGATCTATGAATTTCTTATCTTCAGTGACGATATACAAAAACTTATTTTAGAGCGGGCTACGGCCGGCGAGATCAAGGCCAAAGCGGTCGCCTCCGGTATGAAGACATTGCGGCAATCCGGATGGGAAAAAGTTAAGCAGGAGATTACGACTTTTCAGGAGGTTGCCCGTGTGACCCAGGACGGGACGTAGTAATAATTGGTGGCTGTCACCAATTATTCAATTATTTATTGAGTCAACATATGAAAAAAGCAATCACAACCATAAAGATCACCGATACGGATATCAGGCTTTTTCAGTCAGGAAAAGCGCAGGACAAGGATGTGATTACATTCTGTGATACCCGGCCCACGGCTTCTTGCTCTGATGAAGATATTATCAAGCTGTTAGGGGAGATGCTTGTCTTTTTGCCCGTCAGCCCGGATGAAGTCATTTTTCTTGTGCCCCGCCAGTCTGTTATTGTAAAACAAATGAGGCTTCCTTCCCATAAGCACGATGAAATTGACGATATGACCGGCCTGCAGCTGGTCAATAATATCCTCTATCCGGTGGAAGATGTGGTTTATAAATATCATTTATTAGGCCAGGATAGTGATGGCTATAGCCGGGTGCTGGCGGTCGTTATCCACAAAGAGGCTAGTCGGCGTTATTGCCGGATCATGCAGGGGGCGGGGATTAAAGACGGGAAATTAGTTTTAGACTCTTTGGGCATTTTAGGGTGGTTAGCCTATCAGGAAAGCGCCTATAAAGCGGATGACTGTCAGCCGGTTGTTTTGCTTAACATTAACTCCCAACATTCTGAGATTTGTTTTTGTCAAAACAAAAGATTGTTTTTTTCGCGAAGCATACCTTATGGAGAAGACTCTTTACGGTCGGGTGATACGTCCGAGCTGGTCAGGCAAATAAAATTAAGCCTGGAGACTTATCAGAAAGAACACTTGGGGCCGGCAGTTAAAGGCATATTGATATTGTCAACGGCAGATGAAGCAAAGGTGTTTGGGGAACGATTAGGAAAGGAGTCAAGACTTCCGGCAGAAATTTTGGATCCTTTAAATGATATTTTCTGCGCCAACAGTATGGATAGAACAGTTTTGCGGACATGCCGGCCGGCTTCAATAACGGCTGAACTGGGGTTTTTATTGTCGGGCACAAAGAGTTTGATGAATTTGGCGCCGGAGGAAATCCATACGGCAAAGCAGGCCAGAGTGCAGAGGCGCCAGTGGGCCAAATCTCTTCTTCTCCTTTTTATGGTCGCGACTTTAAGCCTCTCCAGTCAGTTCATCGACATACACAAAAAAAGAGTTTATTCTGAATCATTAAAAAGAGAAACGGACCGATTGAAACCTCAATTGAAAGAGGCAAGACGGAAAATACAATTTGTCGAATTCTTTGATCGAAAACTTAAGAACTATAGTTTTATTCCGGACTTGATCGACGAGCTCAACCGCCTGACGCCGGAAGAGATCTCTTTGCGGATGCTCGCGCTTGACCAACAAAGAAATCTGATGATCCAGGGATATGCCCGGACCCATTCCGGCGTCAATGATTTTCAGACACGTTTAATTCAATCCAGCCGGTTTCATGATGTTGACCTTAGGTTCGCGACAAAACGCGAGATCGCCAACATGCCGGTGATGGATTTTAAGATCGTCTCGCAATTAAACCATAACTGTCTAAATTAGCTTATTGCAACATACTGTCATTCCCGCGGAAGCGGGAATGACAAGTTGGCCTACAATTTCATATCTCAAAATAATTTGTCGTCGATAGTAACTCTTTAATTTAGACATAAATGTACCTAAACAATAACAAAGGAACGCGTTATGATCAGGCGCCTAACAGTTCGAGAGAAAAGGATCTTTATCGCCACTTTAGCGGTTGTCATTCTCGCTATTCTTTATAATGGTTTAATCGGTCCCTTACAGGAGGAAAAAGATTTTCTTGATCAGGAAATCGCGCTCCAGCAGAAACAATTAACCCGGGAATGGAAAGTGATTGGCGAAGCGAAGGCGCTAGACGCGCAATATGATGTCTACTTGAAACGATTCCGTCAATCCGGGCCGGAGGAAGAAATGGCGTCTTCCATTCTTTCCGAAATCGAGGGCGCCGCCGGCCGGTTCGGCCTGCATGTGACCGACCTAAAGCCCCAGAGGATCAAACATAATGAACATGATAATCAGTTTTCCGTCAGTTTAACGATCAGCAGCGAACTGGTGGACGTTCTGCGTTTTCTCTATGTACTGCAGCAGCAGCCGTATTTCTTTGATGTCGAAGAGGTGGAGTTTGAAAGATTAGCGAGAAGAAAACAGTCAACTATTACGACGCGCCTTGTTTTAGGCAAGGCGTTTATTTCCCTTTAGGTGTTGTCTTATGAATATAATACGAAAAATAAGCGGGAAGAATAATAAAAAAACACTGCCAAAGCGGCCTGCCGGCGCCGGCACTATGCGGCTCTTTGATATCGGAAACCGCCTGCTTGTTGTTTTAATCATCGGTCTTCTAGGATATGTATTGATCAAATACTTTTCAACCGGAGAAAATACTGATCTGACGTTTCCCGGCGATGAGGTGATCGTTGAAAAGGTTTCTTCATCCGCGTTAACGGTGGATAAGCCGAAACCTTTTGAGCTTTACGCGCGAGCCCTTGAAGCGCGCGATCTTTTTCAGCCGATCAGGGACAGGTTAAAGCCGGAGACGCCGGCTTTAAAGAAGGCCCTTCCGGCCCTGCATAAGCGTATAAAGCTGATCGGTATCCTTTTAGACGGGGATTCGAAAGTTATTGTCGAAGACCTTAAAGCAAAGCAGACGCATTTTTTATCGAGAGGCGAAAGTATCGGGGCGGTTTTCTTAGAAGAGATCCGGGAAGATAAAGTTATTTTTATGTACAATGACCAGCGGGTTGAAATGACTCTGTAACAGCACAAAAGAAAGAAGAATAAAATTCCAAATAATAAATTGCAAATGACAAATAAAACACAATGACCAAAATTTCAATGAACAAAACAGAAAACAATCAAAAAAAGTACGATTTGGAAGAGCGGGCATATAAATTTGCCAGAAATGTGGCCCATCTTTCTAGGAAATTACCAAGGAATTCAGTAAATTTCAAGTATGCGGACCAGATCATTAGAGCTTCGGGTTCAGTTGGCGCTAATTACATTGAAGCGAATGAGGCATTGAGCAAGAAGGACTTTGTAACGCGGGTTAAAATTTGTCGAAAAGAGTCCAAAGAATCAGCATATTGGCTGTGACTGATAATTGACACTAATTCAAATGAGTTTAGTAAAGAAGGGGCAGTTCTTAAAAACGAAGCAGAAGAGCTGAAGAAAATATTTTCAGCGATAATCCATAAATCAAGCTAGTTTTGAACATTTGGTTATTGTGATTTGATATTTATTTGTTTTTTGTTATTTGGTTCTTGAAATTTAACAAAGGTTGTACCAACGCGACGGCTTAACGGCAACAAGAAATGGTGGTGGATATTATGAGAAGAAAAAATAAATGGATATGGGGAATATTGTGCGCATGCGTATTAAGTCTTTCTTTCGGAAGTTTTGTCCGGGCGAAGACGAATGTTGCGGATGAGCTCTGGGAGGAGGCCCTGATCGATCTGAAAAGTTCAGGCGGGGTTGATGCTGTCAAAAAAGCGGCGCGCGCGCCCGGCGGGCTGGTCATCATTGACGTTCTTGATCTCAAGCAGATGGATGTCTTAGATGTCTTGAAGCTGATTTCACAGAAAAGCGGGTTAAATCTCGTGGCGGGGCAGGATGTTAAGGGAAAAGTGACTGTCTTCTTGAAGAATGTTGAGGCCCATGAGGTTTTACGGATTATCGTCGCGGCCTACGGCTGGGCTTATGAGCAAGACGGTGATATTATGCGGATCATGTCCGATCAAGAGTATACGTCAAAGCACGGTTACCGTTTCGGACAGAAAACAGAGACGCGCATCAAGCAATTGTCCTTTGCTCAAGCCTCGGACGTGCTGGCTGTTCTTAACCAGATGAAGAGCCCTTCGGGCAGAGTGATTATCGATCAGAATTCCGGCATGCTGATCCTGACCGATGAGCCAAAAATATTGGATGAGATGGACACGGTTATCCAAAAGATGGACGTCCTGATAAAAATGGAAGTATTTATCCTGAGCTATGCCAAAGCCGCGGACATTTCTGGAAAAATCGGTGAGCTGCTTACGCCGTCGATGGGAACAATGAGATTCGATGCGCGTTCTAACAGGATCGTTGTCTCTGATACGGCCGCAAAGATCAAAGAGATCCGGGCGCTGATCGAGGCCTTTGATGAGAAAGACAGGGAAGTTCTGATCGAAGCGAAGATCCTGCAAGTTGCTTTGACCGACGAGAACAAGCTCGGGATTGATTGGGAGGCGATCGTCGCCGAAGCCCACGGCCTGAACCTCACCAGCAATTTTGATGTTTTAAGCAGCACCGAAAAATGGGGAAAAATGAGTGTCGGGACGATCGCGGCAGATGGCTATGCCGTATTGATCGAGGCCCTGCAGACGGTCGGACACGCCGAGATCCTTTCCGCGCCGCGTATTACGACCGTGAATAACAAGGAAGCGAAAATACTGGTAGGGTCGACCGAGCCGTATGTGACATCGACGACAACAACGCCTTCATCCGGTCCGACGACGACCGCCGAGAGCGTGAATTTCATCGAGGTCGGCGTTAAGCTCTACGTAACCCCGACGATCCACGAAGATGATTTCATCACAATGAAGATCAGGCCGGAAGTCAGTTCGGTGGTGCGTAATGTGACGACGAGTAATAACAACACCATACCTGTTGTCGAAACCTCTGAGGCTGAAACGACGGTCATTGTTAAAGATCAGGTTACGATCGTTATTGGCGGGCTGATCAAAGAAGAAAAGGTTAAGACGGCCAAGAAAGTTCCTTTCTTAGGGGATATTCCTATTTTTGGATTCGCCTTTCGAAGTAAGGATGCCCTTGTCCGTAAAACGGAAATCGTTCTTTTTCTGACTCCCAAGATCATCTCGGGGGATGTCGATCAGCCTGGGCCTACGAATTAGAGGACAGGGCCATGGCCCTGTCCTCTAATGGGGGCTGTCCC
>JAGLQN010000117.1 GCA_023136835.1 Candidatus Omnitrophota bacterium
AGAAAAGACTCAAAGACAAATAGTTGGTAGAATAGTCGAATCTATACGAGAGGATGTTAACAATTATTTGCACAAATCGGTTAAACGTATGCGGCATTATCGAATGGCAGAATTAGAGGAAACTCTTCGGATGGATATGATGCCGTACGCGATAGAAAAGGCAGAAAACGAAGGGGCCTACAATATTGACAATAAGATTGTGGTCGAAATTCCTTTCTCAGATGTCAAGATAGCAGCTGAAATAGCTGATGTATCTATAGAGGACTTAACACCGACTAATTACAGGGAAATATTTGATAATATCTCAGGTAAAGGGTATCCAGGGCACTATGATAAAGGTAGAAAAACTATGGTATTCGTTGTTGATTCGGATCGATTTGCCTCGAGCCCGATTGACGTCAGAAACGCTGAATCCATAAGAGAAGTGCGTAAAGAGTCAGAAGAGTTCAACAGAAAGAACCAAGAATGGCTTGCTAAGTATCAAGAAGCTCAATCAAAGGAAGATCTTACTTTGTCTCCAATTGAGAAAGTTGCCGAAAAAACAAAAAATGCTTATGTGGGATCATTCCAAAATCTTGCTAGAAAGATTACTGATGGAATTAATAGGGTGCTTGGTAAAGAGCAGCCTGCCCAGGAAAAGGTTTCTAAAGAGCCTAAAAAACCTCAAGGGCCGCCGGAAATGCAAGCAGTTCCTAAGACATCCTCTCCGATTATGCCGGAAATAGATGTTATTAAGGCAACGCCACCAGTACCCGTGTTGCCACCTATCCAAACACCGGCCGTTATGCCTACCTCTTCACCGATAATACTAATGCCCATGCTTTTAAGTCAGATTGAAAAGACTGTTGGGCCGGCTTTCTCTGATAAATGGAAAAAGAATCCATTTGCCGGTAAATCATATGTTGTCATGGCCGAAGGGATGGGTTCAAGTACTGTGCCAAGGGATAGTGACCGAAATGAAATTCCTCCGTATTCGGATAGACAAAGAAAAACGGTCAACGCAACTGTTCCAGGCCTGATGGGCTTACCTCAAGAAGCAGGGCCAGCCCCTGGCGGAACTTCAGGTGGACGAAAAGCTCCTGTAAGCATAACTCTAGTTCAGGTCCAACGAAATCTAAATAGGAATAATAAGGCTGCGATTACTTTATCGCCTATTACTAGTCCAGATATACAGGGACATGCATTTATTCGTCTTGCAGATGTTAATTTAGGTAGTAATTTAGTTAGTGGAAATCGTAGCCCAACTACATGGGGGCTGCCGACCCATTCCGCATGGGTTCAGGCAGTGCAAATGTTAGTAGAGCGGATTGTAGGAAGCAGTAACAATGTTGTAGTTGTTGTACCAAGCGAAAGCTTGGAAGTTGTTAATTCGTTTGATTCCAGTTACTTCGGTAATATGGGCTCAAATGATAGAACATCTGCTTCTTGGTTTGTGTCTGAACTTGGTAGATTGTTCATCCCGTTCAGTGTAAGGGAAGCGGAAGCAAGTAGTCCAGTAGTAGAGCAGAAAACAGCACGATCAACATCTTCGGATGAAGAAAATGCTGGTAGCAGAAGTAAAGCAGTAAGTGTAGGAAAGTATTCTGAAAAGGATACCTATGTTGAGAATGTAGGAACTGATCGATCAACTCTGATAGCGATATTAGAGAAGGTTGACCAGGAAGCACGATTAAGACTCAAGCTGTATGGTTCTTCCAAAGCGAAAGCTGTGGAGCAATCGTACGGTCTAGCTAAGCATAAAGCTGACAGAGCGGGAGAAGAGAGTCCCGTATCGGGATCTGCAGCGTTAGGCCCGATTAGTTCTGGTAC
>JAGLQN010000118.1 GCA_023136835.1 Candidatus Omnitrophota bacterium
ATATTACTGTATCACAGCGGCTTGTAAAAATCAAAGTCCTTTGAGGAATTCAGAATGCAGTTGAAAACCGCGGCCGATCATCACTTTCCCCGCTGTATTTCCTTGATCGATTTCTCAATCCGCAGTTTCCGCTCAGGAGAATTAGGGTGGGTATTTAAGTATCCGGAAATAAGAGTTTTAGGGATTTCTATGGAGAACCTTTCCTGAAATTGAGCCGCCTCATCTAGACTGTAGCCGGCCCAATCAAGGATCTTTAAGCTGTAAAAATCGGCTTCGCGCTCAAGATCGCGCGAAAATTTCAGGTTGAACATGCCGCCGACACCCCGCACGCCGTTCATGACAGCGCTTCCCGTGCCGGGCACAAAAACCTCAGCGGTGATCCCGAGGCTCACGGCCGCGATCGTATTGACAATAATGCCGCCCTTCTTCTTGGCGAGATGCCCCCTGATCACATGGGCGAGTTCATGGGCAATGGCGCCGGCGAGCTCTTCATCCGACTTAACAAAATTCAGTAATCCTTTTGTCACGACCACCTGGTTATCCGAGGCGCCGGCATTAACGAGCTCATCTTCAATGATGGCAAAACTGACATTAACCGGAAGTTCATCGACATCCACAGCAACAGTTTTTAGCGGTTGGCCGTCTTCTTCCGCTAAATGCAATGTCACCGTTTGTACTTCTTCATCCCCGGACTTCTTAAATATCTTTTCTAAAACAACCGCGACGTCTTTCGCGCTTTTCACCTCCATACCATTAATGCCGGTGAGACAATCGCCCGGCGCCGCATCGGCCCTGGCCATCGGCGTCCCATCGAGAATAAAAGCGACATACATGCCCTTCTTCGGCTTCTTTTCAAAATAGCGGTTAGTCGCTTTATTGCGCGGCAAGACAAAAAGGCCGATGTCTTCGCGAGGCTTGACCTTGATCTCCTCTTGGGGAATCGCGCGCGTAAGCCGGTAGCCGATCGTGTTGATCTTGCTCAACAGTCCGATATTGTATTCAAGCGCCTTGACCTCCAGGCGTTTGGTCTCTTCGTTGATCGCCTGCCGGTCGACAACCGGGCCC
>JAGLQN010000119.1 GCA_023136835.1 Candidatus Omnitrophota bacterium
TATAACATATAACATTTTATCTTCCATGGGTCAACAGTAGACTTGACCCCATTTTCATTCTTTGATTTCTCTATTTGTTCATACATTTCTCAAACCTTTTTAATTTTCTTTAGTGGTCGTTATAGGCTTTCTTAATTGCCCATAACAATTGGGCTAAAAGACGTTGTTAATGGCTTTTAGGTTTTGTTATAGGATTTTTATTGCCCAGAATGTAAATTACTAGGAGTGTCTATATTTATTGGATTGGAGAAAGTAGCCACGTGCCATATCTATCCTTCACCCATTGATTGTATATATCTACAAATTGCTGAGTCAATACTTTGAATTTATCCTTGCTGGCACCAGAAGCTATGTAGTGCATTAGTTCATGCTGGCCTGGTCCGTAATCTTTTTCCCTCGGGCTACGCTCTACAAGCCCAAGATTCAGGTTCATTGTTGCCTCATCACCGTAAATGGCTTTGAATAGAAAGTGATGTACCTCAGGTGGCCGATCACTTACAGCTTTCAAAATTGCATCAAAATCACCAACACTATTAGTAATTCCCCGAAGATCCCCAGTCAGTTTTGAGCGTAATACACCGTACAAACTTTTGCCTGATTTTTGCCCTGTATATGCTTCTAAGTTCCCTTGCCAGGCTGGTGTCAAGAATGGATTATCCCCGAAATGTAGAGGGATTTGAGCATTCAGGAGCTGATACACTTCAGCTACCAATTCTTTGCTGAGTGGCTCTTTGGGCTTTCCTTTCACTGCATTTCCAATTCTTTTTCCCAGATCCATATACACCGCGGTTACTGCTTGTGTCGGGTGGCCAAAGTTACTGACTATCGATTGTATGCTTACATCAGCCGAAGTGAATGCAGCCTTTTTCTTTACTTCCCAGATGTAAGGATTTTGCGTATCCTCTTCTTCGAGCACCTCGTCCTCTTCATGATCATCTGCTGCACCTGGCTTCTCCTCAATCGCTTTTGCTCTTGCATCTTCCACTGAGAAAACATTGCCATCATCATCATTATGTAATTTTTGCACATAAGCTCTTTGCTCTTCTGTCAAACCTCGCATGACAATCGTGCTCTTTCTCAATTTTCCAGGTTTATAGTCATCAATTATTCTTTGAACTATTTCGTTGTTTTGTTTAACAAGTGGAAGTTTTTCTTGCTTTTGTACTGGATAGCTAACCTGGGAATTATCAATAGACATCTGCTGTAAGTTCCCTTGAGTAAGAGTACTGGCCTTTTGTCCCATAATATCAGTCTCTTCCTGGCCTTCTTTATGTAATGGCAGTGGTTGCCTTTGAGCCACAAAATGATTCGCCATGGCTTTCAGTTGCATGGCTTTTTGCCCGAAAGCGTTCGCATTAGCCATTTCCCTAACGGACCGAAATTGCGACACCGCCTGACTGTTGTTTGCCATCTCTTGCAGTTTTCTTTGAGTAATAGCCTCAGGTCGATTATCTACAAACCCAAAACTATGCTTGCCTTTACTTTTTTTCTGTACAATTGAATGACCAACCGGCCTACTTTTATTCTCTTTAGGCTTCTCTATTTGTTCATACATATCTAAACCTTATTTAATTTGTATTCAGTGGGTGTTATAGGCTTTCTTCACCTGCCCTGAGCCTGTCGAAGGGTTGCCTATAACAATATTAACAAAAAACACCAGTGCGTTTATTTGCACTGTATCTTTATTGAAAGGTGCGTTTATTCCACAATTTTAGCTGAATATGTGCACCTCTTTCCTAAATGTCCATGTCATCCAGAGGAGATTTCAGATTCTGAAATCCTTTCCTCGTTATGTGAGTATAGATTTCCGTTGTTCTGGAACTTCGGTGTCCCAGCAACGCCTGAATGTACCGCAGATCCGTCCCCCGTTCCAGCAGATGGGTAGCAAAACTGTGCCTGAGGCTGTGCAGCGTTACGTTCTTTTTAATTCCGG
>JAGLQN010000012.1 GCA_023136835.1 Candidatus Omnitrophota bacterium
GGATTTGATGCTTGGGATTTAAAAGTGCTGTGGGCTTTTTAAACGGGCTATTTATTCTGAATACGCAGGCGGTTGATGTTATAGCTGATATCTTTGAGGACATTCATTAGCCGTTGGATGCCGTTAAAGATGTAAAGCATCCAGAAGGAATTAAGAAGCAGGAGAAGGACGATTATTGTTGTGTTAATGGACTGGGTCATAATGGCGCGTTCGAGGACGGATGTTCTTGAGATCTGATAGTTGGTGTCAATGACATTGAACATATTGACGAACCAAAACAGGAAGATCACGAAGAGGACAATCTGAAAAAACATAAAATAAAAATGGCGCATAAGCCATTTTGCCGTCAGATTATCCCAATACCGGATTTTTGTCATAAAATCTTTAAATGCCATTTTATTCTCCCGTCATTTTTCCGCATTTCCATAAGAAGGAAATGACGAGGCTCGCCATTTGCCACATAGCATAGCAAATGGCGGCCTTAAAGGCATTCTATCGGACTCTTTGGCGAAAGCAATAAATATTAGTAGTTTTTGAGTTAAGCGGTCTTATTCGCGTTTTACATAGTTTTGATATTTTTTGATTGTTTAAGACGTTCTGTATTTTATAATGAAATAAACTGTGTTTTGTGGAAGAAAGAGCGTGATGTTTGAGGAATCTTAAAGGGGGTGGTTTGTGATCAAGAAGATAGTAATTATTGATGACGATAAGGGAGTTGTTGAGACTGTCAAGACCTCTTTAACGAAAAGAAATTATGAAGTGTTGACGGCAGCGAAGGGTTTGAAGTGGTCAAAAAAAATTCTCCTGACTTGATTTTGCTGGATATTGTTATACTGTCGATGAACGGATATGAGTTCCCGCGCGCCTTGAAAGCCCTTAAGGTGATCGAAGGTGGGGCGATGATCCCGGTGTTTGTGATGACGGCAAAAGAAGAAATGGAAGAATTATTCAAGTTTGAAGGCGTGAGGGAATATTTAGTCAAACCCGCAAACTCTTCTGAATTAATTAAGAAAATAGAGGAATTCCTTGGTTTCGATGGTTAGATTATATTTTATAATTATTTTATCTTTATGTGTCTACATTTCTCTCCATTCCCGGTGGTTTCGTTACCTTAAACAGAAGTGGCGCGATGGCAATTTAGGATCCCAAAAAGAAAAGTTAACCATGTTCGATGTCCGGCGCCTTTTGATCAAAGGAGAGAAAGACCTGGCGGTCCGGGTTTATTGCGATCTGTTTAAGACCAGCACAGAAGAGGCGTCCATGGCTGTCGATGAAATTGAACGAAGTATCCAACCTAAGGACTTTGAGTTTTAATCAAATAAGATCGCTTCTAAACATCTTTTCTTGGATGTTTTCCAACTTGCCAATATTAAAATCGCTGATATAATACTCCGCGTCAGTGAAATGGTTTACGCGCGTGTGTTTTTTCTGTTGGAATAGCACATGAGGGCGCCTGCATATTTTTGAAATGTTATAGATGGCGCCCGCGTTTTTTTTGATGAAAAAAGCGCCTATACCCCTGAGTTTGTAGATGGGGTATCGGCATAGATTTTTCTTGATAAAAACTATTGTAATCCGCGCCTATAGCTCAATTGGATAGAGCGTCTGCCTACGGAGCAGAAGGTTAGTGGTTCGACTCCACTTAGGCGCACCACAGGGTTGGAGGTTCGTACTCGCTTTCCTTGATTGTTTTAGATGAAGCGAGTACAGTCCTCATTTCATCTAAAATATTATTAAGGTAAATGAGGACGAATCCTCCCGGGCGCGTTTTATCCTTGAAATACACCGAATTTTTCCTTAACAGGGAAAAATTCATATATTTAGAAAAAAATGGGTCCGTACTTTTTTTATCAAAAAAAGCACAGGCGCATCAGGCACACTACACTTTCATAATATAAATGCCATGACTCAAAAAAAGCATTCCCAATCACGAAAATCCCGTCCCCGGTCTTCTTCCAAGATATCCGGCAGGTCTAAACCTTCTCCAAAAAGCTTATTTATCCAAAGTCAGAAAACGGGTTTACCCGTTCCCAAGGGGGAATTAGATTTCTTCCGGTATATGGTCGATCAGATTGGCGATGAAGTTCTCGTCTCGGATGAGCAGGCGCGTATTGTTTTTGTGAATGATGCGACGGTTAAAGGTTTAGGATATGCCAAGAAGAACATCCTGTACCGTCCTGTGACGGACTTTTTCCAGGAAAAAATAACTTTGCGCCAATGGCAAAGAATGTACTTTGCGCGGATCAAAAAGGAAAAGAAGCCGATCTCCTATGTCGTTAATCGGATTGTTAAGGCGAAGAAGGTTCGGACCATTCAGGTCACAGCTGTTTATATGTCGTACAAATCTGAGGATTACGTGCTTACAGTCGGGCGGGATATTACCGAGCAATTGGCCTTTCAGGCAAAACTCAAGGCATCAGAAGACCGTTATCGGATCCTAAGTGAGCAAGCAGCTGAAGGCATTTTAATGGTTAATTTAAAAGGCATTATCCTTTATGCGAATAAAGCTGCCGCGAATATGTTTAAAGTTTCACCCTCAAAAATTGCTGGAACACATTTTGAAAATTATATAGATGCCGTTTCCATTTCAAAAGTGTTGGAGTGTTTCAAAAAGGTCAGAAGCGGGGTGCCTTCTATGTGCGGCGATCTGAGTATTAAAGGTAAAAATGGCAAGATCATTCCTTCAGAATTTATGGCCTCACCGGTTTTTATCGGGAAAAGAGTAGTCCAGGCCCACGTGATTTTCCGGGATATGCGCCAGAGGAAAGAGATCGAGACGCTTATGCGCGAATCGGAGAAAATGAAGGCTCTTCAAAACTTTGTCACCGGAACAACCCGCGAGATCCAACAGCCATTAAAAGGCTTAATGGACCGCTCGCAGAGTTTGATCGATAAATACAAAAATCGTCAGTTTGAATATATTGGGTACAAAGAGTTCAGTGATATTATGAAAACATTGCGGACAATGAATGATCAAATGAAGTATTGTTTTGATACGACCGACCGGATTGTCAGTCTTAATCGGCGAAAAACTAAGCTTGCAGACCGGCAGTGTGCCGTAAATTCGGTTATCCGTGAAGCGGTCGGTATGCTGAAACATTCTTTGGAGGTTTCCGATATAGTTCTGAAGTTAAAACTTAGCTCACGGTTACCTCATGTTGCCATTGGGCCGCTCGATCTCGGCCAAGTGGTCAATAATGTCCTGACGAACGCGGTTCAATCTTTGCCTGGCGGCGGCGGCAAGATCCAGATCACGACAAAATATCAAAAGGCAATGAATTGTGTGCGTATTGATTGCCGGGATGACGGTGTCGGCATTCCCAAAGAGGTTCTCGACCATGTCTTTGAGCCGTTTTTTACGACAAAACTGCGTGGCTTGGAAAAAAGCTCCGGGCTAGGACTTTCCATTGTTTATTCCATCATTAAGACCCATCAGGGAGAGATCACTGTCAAAAGTGACTTTCGAAAAGGCACATTTGTTACGATTTTACTCCCGGTCTACAGGGCGGCCAAGAAAAGATCGAAATCTCAACAGTAAGATGGAACACCCTCCTTTTTCCTCACAACACATTTTTATGCGGGAAGCGCTCAAGCAGGCTAAGATAGCGGCAGATCATGATGAAGTGCCGGTTGGAGCTGTCATTGTCCATAATAACCGGATCATCGCAAAGGCTCATAACCAAGTTGAAATGCTTAAAGACCCGACCGCGCATGCTGAAATGATTGCCATTACTCAAGCGGCAAGCGCTATGTTCTCTAAATGGCTTTATGACTGCATGATGTATGTAACTATCGAGCCCTGCAGCATGTGTGCCGGAGCCCTTGTTTTGGCTCGTATGAAGAGAGTTTACTACGGGGCAGCTGACCCCAAAACAGGAGCCTGCGGCTCTGTGGTCAATATCATTGGAAATAACCAGCTCAATCATCGGGTTGAGATCTCTGCGGGATTAATGGACGAAGAGTGCGGGAGCTTGATCAAGGGGTTTTTTAAGGGGAAAAGGGAAGAATTGGAGAAAATTGACTAATTAAATGTATCTGTCCTGATACTAAGATTAGATCTGGATATTTGCAAGTCTTTATTTTGCATATACTTAAGCCTCACTCAATAGAGTGGGGATTTTTTTTGCATTGTGGCCCTTGCGGTTGTTTTTCCATTATAACGTGTTATATAAAAATTCAGGTCGGAGAGTTTTCCTCGATTGTCGGGATGATCAAGCGCACGCAGCGCGTTATCGGGAAGATCTACACGGTCTCCGGGTTATCGCGACGTTCCGCGAATCGGCTTTGATGTCCGTCGGGTTCTGGAGTAATGACATGGTTACGGAGGATATTGATATCAGCTGGAAATTGCAATTAAAATTCTGGGATATCCGCTATGAACCGCGCGCGCTCTGCTGGATCCTGATGCCAGAGACGATTAAGGGGCTTTGCCGGCCGGTTTTGATCATCCTGTTGTGGCTTGTAAGCTTCCGGGTATTCTTCAGGCATATGGTCGACCTAGGAGGGCTTGTCGGACTGCAGGAGTTGAAGATATTTTACATTTCAGGCATCATTCTGATTGTCTTTTTGATCCGGGGTTGGAATATTTATAATAAGATGCGCTATGGGAAAAAGAGCCGAAGAAAATTTGTCCGCGGGGTTTCCGACGCAAAACTGGAAGAATATTTTAAATTACCGCAAGGCA
>JAGLQN010000120.1 GCA_023136835.1 Candidatus Omnitrophota bacterium
CACTTTCCAGACTGCTAAAAAACTTTCCAAGCAGCAAAAAAACGAAAGTTTTTTTGTACTTTCCTATGCTGTAAAACCAATATCTTTGTCACTATTCATATTATTCACTCTCAGATATGAATCTAAGAACAATAACACTATTTCCATTGAAGATACATAATAAATAAGCTATACTTTTAGTATTAGTAGAGGATTAAAAACTTTATGCGCATTTTCTCAAAATTCAAGAAAACAGAGGCGCAGCATACCGTTGAGTACGCTGTTCTCATGGCCTTGATCATGGCCGGAATCATTATTGCGGGACCATATGTTATCCGCTCGTGGAATGCCAATCTTCAAGGCTGGGATGATTCTGTTGTCGACTCGCACCAAGAACCGCTCCTGCCAAACCCTGAAGATATCGTTATCTTTCCAGGATGCACTGCCGAAATATGGAATGACCTAGGCTGTGGCTTTGACATCTATGACGTATGTACAGGATTGAATTTTTCCTGCGGACCTCAGGAAATGCTTAGAAGGCAGAACTATGAGCCTCCCGGCTGTCAATGCTCCATGGATCCGCCGCCTTCTGTCTACTATTTAGAGTGTGAGGTAGATGATTCTAACCATTGTTGTACGCCATGGGTGCCCGATCCTCCCACAATAGCAGATTGCGGTATCAATGCTACCCCTCCCTGTCCGGATGGGAAATACCGCGCGTTTCACGTTTGTGACAGCGGATACACGGAAACAGCCTGTATTGCTGATCCAATCTGTGAATTCATCTGCACATCCCCACCGTTCGTCGGATCTCCTCCTGATTATGACGGCATATGCACGAACGATGACTTGTATTTACCAGATGACGTTATGAATACATTCGTCCTACACGGCGAATGTACTGACCCAAGGAAATGTGAAACCCAATGCGGTATCGGATATTTTGTTTTTGGTGCGGGAGTCTTTATGTATTGCGGCCCATGCGGTGAGCTGGGCATAGAGAGAACCGGTTGCCCAGGAACACTCCTTAACCACCGTGGATGCGGCATGAAGCGTTTTAAACCATGTTGTTATGCCCCGTAGTCGCCCCGCCTGTGTGCTCAGTATTGTCATCAATTATCTCTGATGACCGCATTCATGATGGCTACCCCCACGCGGATAATCCTGCATTAGAAATTTATACGTTTAACAGTATAGACCATTACTGCTTAAATCATGATCCTGGCTGTCCATGCGAGACTACCCTGCTGATTCGGGAAATACATGTTACATGAGCGATAGTGATAAGCCCTATACGGCTTTGATTAGAAGGAGTGGTCGCGCTTATTCTCCTGCAACCACCTTTAATTGCAGCAACCATAGCGGGGAAGGATTCATATCCATTATTCCTCCTTAGGGTGGAGGGCCGTAGGATTATCCTGTTGCTGTCAATAATGTGTCCCTTCTTTCTATAAAAGTGTGTCCCTAATCTTTTATTTCCTTCCCTTAAAAATTATGGTATAAATAGTGGCTATGGAAACAGCCACGCCGATGCTCAAGCAGTACCACACTATTAAGAGAAGGCATCAAGACTGTATCCTTCTTTTCCGATTGGGCGATTTTTACGAGATGTTTTATGATGATGCCAAGACCGCAGCCCGTATTCTTGATCTTGTCCTGACCGCGCGGGGCAAAGGCAGCGCTAACAGGATCCCCATGTGCGGGTTCCCCCATCATGCTTCGAACAACTACATTGCCCGGCTTATTAAAGCAGGCCAAAAAGTCGCTATCTGCGAACAGCTTGAGGACCCCGCCTTTGCCAAAGGATTGCCTGCCGGCAAGCAGGGCATTGTCCGGCGCGATGTGACCCGAGTCATTACCTCGGGCACTTATTTAGATGAAAGCAGCGCTTGCGCCCGCTACCTTCTTTCCTTGAGCGTAAACAGTAAATCCATGGGAATCGCCTTTACTGATCCTTCAAGCGGGACCATCCACACAAACGAATACCCGTTGAACGCAAGCCGCCTCATCGAGACAATTGCAAGGCTTCCTGTTTATGAATGTATTTATCCGGAAGGCGCCCAGGAAAAAGTCGAGGGCTTCTTCAAACATCCCCTTTTAAGATCGCGGAATATTTCCTTAAGCCGTTTTGAAGATTGGTGTTTCAATCCTGACATTGTCCACAAATCCCTCCGCGAACATTTCGGCGTCCACAACCTCCACGGTTTTGGCATTGAAGAATTGCCTTCGGCCACCGCGAGCGCCGGCGCTCTCCTGGAATATCTCAAGCAGATGAACAAGCAGCCGCTGAAACATATCGACAGGATTAGCCTCTACACCGACCAGCAGTATTGTTTTATTTCGCCCGCGGCCTATCGCGGGCTTGAACTAGAGCGCCTGATTGCGACCTTGGATCTCACCCTGACCCCGTTGGGCAGGCGGCTATTTTCTTTCTGGTTTACGCATCCGTTAAAACATTCGGAGGCGATCCATCAGCGTCAAGAGGCCATCAAAACCCTTAAAAACGATCCCGGCATAACCGGAAAATTAAAGAACTATTTGAGCCGGATTCCCGATATCGAGAAGAATATCTCAAGATTGAGCTGCGGCTACACTCACGCGAAAGACCTGCTGGCTATCCGCAATACGCTCGCTTTCTTACCGGAGATCAAGGAAATCGTTGACCCGCTTGTCAAAGAAAACCCTCTGTTCACTCTGGAAGATATCCCGGCATTGCGTGAACATCTAGCGCTCGCCGTCAACGAAGATATCCCCCTCTCTCACCCGGATGGAAAGATCATCGCGAAAGGATATCACAGCGAGCTCGACGAACTGCGCGGCATTCAGGAAAACGGGCGCCAGTGGCTTAAAAAATTACAGGAAGAGGAGATCCGGCATACCGGCATCAATTCGCTCAAGATTGGATTCAATAAAGTTTTCGGCTATTACATCGAAGTGACAAAAACGAAGCTGGACCTTGTTCCGCAGGAATACATCCGCAAGCAAACTCTCGTCAACGCCGAGAGATTTATCACCTCCGAGCTCAAGGAATATGAAGAAAAGATATTGACCGCCCAGGATAAGATCTTGGCAATCGAACGCGATATTGTCCGGAAACTTAAGGAAGAGATCCTCGACCATTCAGAGTCGCTTCATCAGTTCACCGCGAGCGTGGGCACTCTCGATGTTCTTTATTCGCTTGCCATGCTCGCCGAGTGGCCAGGGTATGTCTGTCCAGCCGTCAGCGAAGATACCGTTCTTGACATTAAGGACGGCCGCCACCCGGTCGTGGAGAAAACATCCGACGAGACTTTTGTCGCCAATGACACGCTTTTGGATTGCGAAGACAATCATTTGATCATTTTGACGGGTCCGAACATGTCGGGAAAATCCACCTACATCCGCCAGACCGCCATTCTGACGATCATGGCCCAGACGGGAAGTTTTATTCCGGCGGCCTCGGCACGCATCGGCATCGTCGATAAAATATTTACGCGCATCGGCGCCCACGATGATATCAGCAGGGGGCAAAGCACGTTCATGGTCGAGATGACGGAGACAGCTGATATCCTCAATAACTTAACGAAGCAAAGCCTGATCATCCTCGATGAGATCGGCCGCGGCACGAGTACCTACGACGGGCTAAGCCTCGCCTGGGCGCTCGCCGAACATTTCCAGAAAACAGGCGCGCGCACTCTTTTCGCGACCCATTTTCATGAATTGACCGCGCTGGCCGACAAGCGCGGCGGTATCGCGAACTACAATGTCGCCGTCAAGGAATGGAAAGATGAGATCGTGTTTTTGCACACGATCGTCGCCGGCAGCAGCGATGACAGCTACGGGATCTACGTCGCTAAACTCGCGGGCATTCCCAAAGACGTCATCGGGCGCTCAAAGCAGATCTTGACGCATTTGGAACTGCAGGCCAATTTAAAGGAACAGTTAAAAGGCGAATCGGGCAGCGAGCAGCAGTTATCTTTATTTGCCGCCAGGCTTGCGGTTGATCCGGTTTTGGAGGAAATTAAGGAAACGATTACGGCGATGGATATCAATCAACTGACGCCATTGGCAGCATTGAACAAGATTCAGAAACTGAAAGAGGTCGTCGATCAATAACATTTGTTGCTCGTAACTGGTTGCTCGTGAATCGTATTGTGAAACACAACCGGCCACAAGCAACGAACAACAAGCAACGAGTCACGAATAATGAAAAAAGTCCACATCCTAAAACCCGAGATCATCAGCAAGATCGCTGCCGGCGAGGTCATTGAGCGGCCGGCCTCTGTCATTAAGGAGCTCCTCGAGAACTCCCTTGATGCCCAAGCCGATACCATTGAGGCTGAAATTAAAGAGGCCGGAAAAACATTGATTAAGATCAAAGATAACGGCCACGGCATCGGCCAGGATGATCTTAAGACGATCTTCACGCGCCACGCGACAAGCAAGATCGAAAATATCGACGACCTTTATTCCATCCGATCCTTAGGATTCCGGGGCGAGGCCCTTTACAGTATCGCCGCGATCGCGCACGTAACCGTGCATAGCAAAACGGAAGAACAGGAAACCGGCTGGGGAATCCATTTGCGCGGCGGCGAGGATTTTCACAACCGCCCCTGCAGTTTTAACGGTCATGGCACCGAGATCGAGGTCAAAGAACTTTTTTTCAATACGCCGGCCCGTAAAAAATTCCTGAAATCAAATACCGCCGAAGTTCATCAGATCCTCAATATTTTCATCCCCTACACCCTTTTGCGCAGTCAGACACGCTTTTCCCTGATCTCCGGCCATAAACCGCTTTTGAAAGTCGCGCCGGCTCTCGACCGGGTCTCTCGAATGGCCGATGTCCTGAATCTCAACAAGGAGCACCTTCTCGGAGTTGCGCGGAATTTTCCCGAGCGTGATATTTCTATTCATTTGGTCCTCGGCGACATTAACATCAAGCGGGCCCGGAGGGATATGCAGTTTATTTTTGTTAATGACCGCCCGGTCCAGAATAAGTCTATGAGTTTCCATATGAACCAGGTCTACCGGCTCATCATGCCTCCGGAGCTTTATCCGTGTTTCGCGCTTTACATTAATGTTCCCGCGGAAAACCTCGACGTCAATATCCACCCGACGAAACGTGAAGTCAAAATCAAGAATGAACAGGATATTTGCTCGATATTACGCGTCCTCTGCGAGCAGGCGCTGATGACCTCGGGACATACGAAACAAGTCGCGAGACACATGACATCCTCCTTCGCCAAGGCTTCGGAGGACAGACAAGAAACAAGTAGCGTTCAAAAAACTATTGACCAGGCTTTAAAGGGCGCTCACTCTAGCGAGGTCACTTTTGATTCTGATGTTCCAACGGGAACACAGGAGGTAACGGCAGATGCCGGAGATTACGCCTATCCAAGACGCGCATCCCTCTCCGGAGAAAAGCAGGGGTCCTTTATTCCTGAAAATGATCTTTTTGCCGCGAAGCAGGAAAACCTGCAAAGCCGGCTCGCCGCGGCCCGCTACATCGGCGGCTTCATGAACAAATTCCTTCTCTTTGAGATCGACCAGTCAATCCTTGTCGTCGATCAGCACGCCGCCGCCGAGCGCATCACCTACGAGCAGCTGATCCAGCAAATGGAAAAAGGGACCCTCGAAGTGCAGCATCTCTTGAGTCCTGTTTTGATCAAGCTCACCCCCCAAGAGATCCTTATTTGGGAAGAAGCTAAGGATAAACTTGATGCCTTAGGCCTTTCGGTGACTCAATGGGATGAGGAAACCATCGCCATTCACACGCACCCTCTCTTCCTGAAAGATATTGAGAAGACCACGCGGAATTTACTGGCCGGGGAGAATATAGCCAAATGCGACCATGACACCATGGCCCGCAGGGCCTGCCGATCCTCGGTCATGGCCGGGGATAAATTATCTCCCGAACAGGCCAAACACGTCCGCGCCCAATTGATCAAATGCCTGGATCCTTTTACCTGCCCGCACGGCAGGCCGACCGTTATCGAAATAAATCAAGATTTTTTAGACAAACAATTCCTGCGCGCTTAATCTCAAACCAACCGCGCGGGCCGGTTCCGATTATGTCTTACGTTTAGTTTTTTGCTAGTAGAAAAAAACTAAAAA
>JAGLQN010000121.1 GCA_023136835.1 Candidatus Omnitrophota bacterium
GCGGGCCGGTACCGATGACGGTCGGGTTATACGAAATCGCGCGCGCAAAAAAAGGTTTGCCGTCAACGAGCATCTGCCAGTGACGGTTACTGAACTGAATCAGCCGTACACGCCACTGCCCTCGAGTCCTGATGATATCTAAGGCATTCAAATCCGGAAGATCCGTTTTTCTTTCCTTTAATGTTTTACGCGCCAAGCGACCTGGATTCACCTTAATTATATCGTCATCCAAATTTGTGTCATACCCGCTTTGAACGCTAAATGAAGCGCCGGCAAGTTCGAGGTTCAGTCGCAGATAATCCCGCGTTAGCCGATGAATGTTTCGCGGCGCCGCCCGCGCCACATACCAAACAAAATTTTTGCCAGCCGCCCAACATATTCCATTAGGAAAACGCGCAAGCGTCGCGTAATAGGCCTTGATCGCCGGTAAAATGTGTCCGCTTTTTTCCAGCACGTAACCGGTAAAAAATGCCTGTGCGCCTCCGTCTTCCGGCGACCGCGCCCAGATATAAAAAGCCCTTCGCGGATCTCCCAGCTTGAGTGACTCCCAATGGTCCACGTTGAGCATGGACCGCTCCCGCAAACGCAAATAAAGCGGATCATTTAAAATACCGTCGATATTGGGATAAATCCCAACGCCGATAGCCTCTTTAAGCCCCTGCATGCCTGTAATATCATAACGATAGGAAGCCGTCCCGGCATTTCAAGAAAATCGCTTACGCAAGGACTTTTAAACGATTTTCTAGCACTCTTCGCGTTTTATACTTTCCTAGAGTGTGAAAAACACCGAGCGTGGAATAGTCAACGAGCTTAATAAACCCGATCCCCACCTTGAAAGGTGGGGAATTCCTAGTTCAAATTCACATCCGGCAAAACAAACCGCGGCTCAGAAAGGGGATATCCTTCCATAAGTTTATACAGCAAGGGATTGGTGTGATAAATACGTTTTTGCGCGGGAATTTTTCCTGAGGCGGAACCGGAAGAAGATAAAGAGACGGAAAATAGAAGAAACAAACCAGCAAAGGACAAAAAGACAGCTGTTTTTTTCATCGGAATTTCCTTATTTTAAAAAAATAGTAACAACCCTATTTTCTTTTCTGTCACAGAAAAATAGTGACAGCAATTATTTTTTAGGGCCATCCACAGCAACACCGGGCGTTGCCGCAAATCGTCCCCGCGAACCGAAAGAAGCTATATAGTTACTATATAGCTACGAAAGCCGGGGTCGCGTTACGGTTACGGACGGCTGAATGTGAACAGATTCCCATTCCCGGGGCCCAATAAAGTCGCGGACGCAATAAAACTGTAAAAGACCGCCCTCGCTTCGAGCCAGACATCCTGGAAATGCCAGCTTGGTCTTTCGTTAAATTTCGCCAAGACTTTAACCGTAAACCATTCCAAAAGGGCGTCGAATCTTTGACTGATAAAATCTTTTATAAAATAAGCGCTTCGCGCATCTATTTTACTGATCGGAATAAATAAACTTTGAAATTCCGATACTGCAAGAAGCCCCTCCGGCACAGACCGGCTTAAAACAGGACGGATCGACGCCGCGCTTAGCGGCCCTTTTGATGGTCGAAGAAACTGATCAACAGCAATGCCGCCTTCCGCCTTAACAGCCGCCTTTTCCTTCTTGTTTGCTAATACCGTCCCGGTTTCCATTTGATCAATAAAGGCGTTCAATCGCGGATAGCTGTCTTTACGCGCCCGAATGTAAGCTAGCTCATCAATATCTTTTTTCCGAATGGCCTTTTCGATCAATATTCTTGCCTTTTCCGGTTTTTTTTCAAAGTAGGTTAACCAGGCAGGTTCCCTAAGAGAATTATCACTCACCGGTGAACTGGATGCCGCCACCACCGCCCCTCTTTGAATCAGGGACAGTCCCCATTTGGGGACAGTCCCCGTTTTTCCTGTCTCTTCCAAAAATCCTGAAACGAGTACCGGGGCATACCATCTCGGAGCACACATTTCTTCAATGGCATTTAGAACATCGGCTATCCACTGTTTGATCGAAAGCAGCCACATAAGAAATTCAGAAAGAAATCCCCAAACGAAGGCCATAAAGGATCTCAAATAAGGGCGGAAATCTTTGATAATATTCTGCTTAAAGTTTTTCATTATCATCCTTATGCCGAGCGGAACTTCGATGTGCCCGATCCAACCGCGGATGACCGAAGGAACCCTTCGGATGCCTTGCCACGACAACTTTGATGTTTCTACAACCGAATGTATTTTTTCGATCAGCGTTAATTCATGCGCGGGGTTTTTCACTTCAACGACTTTCCTTTCCACTTCTATTCTCGTAATCTCGACTAGAACCGCCTGCCATGGTGAACCGGAACCACTTATGGGTGTCGCGGAGGGGCCGGTATAAGCACCAGTTCCCTTCCTGCCACGGTCGGATAAATCCCCTCCCAACGGCCCAATAGCAATAGAACTAATCAGAGACAAGCCCCAATTAAAAATGGGGTTTGTCCTTAATTTTTTACAGTCTAGGAAAGCATAAAACTTTCCTCGACTACTAGAAAATTCTTTCCTAGCGGCAAAGAGGATATGAGTACCGCCATTTTTAATGGCGGTACGAATTTTCTTGTGAATATGTTCGTAAATAGAATTTATAAAAATGAAGATCGAGTTTTCCAATAGGGAAAATGCGGGGAGGAATCGCGCGGTATTTCCGGGTCCCCTGACGGGTGATGACTGCTGTCCTCGCCCTGGTCCGGCCCGGGTAATTTGTTTACTGTTTGCTGACGACCTGTCTGTCGTGGCAGTACCCATTCCCTCCATGATCCTTAAAACCGGCCGTTTATCCCTCCTGACCGGCGAGCCAGCAGGACCAGAAGAAATGGTCGCTGTCCCCTTTTTACCGCCCTTTTTACCTGTTTGCTTCGCGTTGGAGTTCTTGCTACGAACAATTGTAAGCAACTCTTGTACGTCCTCATACGAAAATTCC
>JAGLQN010000122.1 GCA_023136835.1 Candidatus Omnitrophota bacterium
TATTGACAATAATGTTACCAATAACCAGGAATATTATTACCAGGTCAGTGCTGTAAATTCTGTTGGTGAAGGAATAAAAACCAATAAGGTAATAGTAACTCCAACATCTGGTAGAATCACTCCCTCGGCACCTCTTGGACTTGAAGCAGATGAATATGATAACTATGTCAAACTCAAATGGGTTGCACCATTGGATAATGGCGGTACTCTCATAATAAAATACCATATCTATCGAAGTACAGGCACAGGAAGAAATAAGAATTTGGTGGAGGTAGTTGGAAATGTACAGGAATTTTATGATAAGAACGTAACGTATAACCGGAAATATTACTACCAGATCAGTGCTGTAAATTATGCTGGTGAAGGAGATAAATCTAACGAAGCACAAATAGAACTAAAAAAAAAACCGATCAATTGGGTAGGCATAGCAACTCTGGTTGCTGCAATAATGACGATTGCTGCGACATGTATCAGTTATTTCAACTCAAGAAGATCTAAATCAAAAGAGAAGGATTAGAAAAAAGTGGGTTCTTTGCTCCTTAGTATGGGTAACTTGATATTATACAAACGATGGGGGGAGGTCTGCTTATGCCATGGTGGTCGAGTATCGTGGCTTGGAAATTAGGTTCTGAGGTTTGAGTTCGAGTGTTTAGAAAAAATTAAAACGTAAATATTATTTTTTAAAACAGATAGAGGAATGCAACATTTGATGATTTTAAACTTTCTCGAATTTTTATGACCAGTTGAAGTATTAATGAATTTATGGTTTGCTTTGTTTAACCATATTGTAAACGTACGAAACCGGTAGGTGATAAAAGATGAGTGAAAGAGTTGGCCTAACTTTAAAAAAGCCAGAGGTGAATAGGGATAATTCGGATTTACGAATGCGAAGGACCAATCATTCCCGATCTGTGAATCCTTCGGTTGACCGCATCCTGTTCCTCCAGAGAACTGTGGGGAATCAGGCTGTGCAAAGGTTATTGAGGTCAGGGGCTTTGCAGGCGAAGCTCAGGATCGGGCAGCCCGGGGATATGTACGAGCAGGAGGCGGACCGGGTGGCGGATGAGGTTATGCGGATGCCGGAGTCTGAGATACAGCGGCAAGTGGATGAAGAGGATGAGGAAGAAATCCTTCAGGCAAAACCGCTTGTTGATCAGATTACACCATTGGTTCAGAGGCAGGTTGAAGAAGAAGAGGAACTGGTGCAGCCTAAGCTTAAAACAAATGCAGAATATCCCGTCCACCGTCAGGAAAAAGTTCAGCGGGTGGTGGTAGGGATTCAGGCGAAGCTTGTGGTTGGCCAGCCAGGAGATGTATATGAGCAGGAGGCGGACCGGGTAGCGGAGCAGGTGATGCGGATGCCGGAGCCGCAGGTGCAGCGACAGTCTTCCGAATGTGAGGAGGGGCTGCAAAGGCAGCCTGTAGAAGAGAAAGAAAAAGATAGGATACAACCTAAACCTATAGCTGAGCAGATAACACGATTGGTTCAAAAACAGGTTGAACCGGAGGAGGAGGAAGAGTTAATCCAAGCAAAAATAGCTGTAGACGTAACTCCCGAAGTGACACCCTCGATAATCTCCGGTATTCAATCACTGCAAGGTGGCGGGCAGCCATTGTCCGGGTCGGAGCGGAGCTTTTTTAAGCCTCGCTTCGGGGCAGATTTTTCTAACGCGCGTGTACATAACGATACGCGGGCAGCTAATGTAGCTCGATCAATTAATGCGCGTGCTTTCACATTTGGGCATAATGTTGTATTTGGTGCCGGAGAATATTCTTCAGATACGTCGTCAGGAAGGAAATTACTTGCTCACGAGTTAACTCATGTTGTGCAGCAGGGTGGTGGCCTGCATAGAGATATGATGTTGAGGAAGCTGGCGAATGTATATGAGCAGGAAGCGGATGAAGTTGCGCATAATGTAATCCAACAAGAACAGTATAACATCCCGAAACCTTCAACTGTTAAGCAACTGCGAGTACAACGAGAAGTTGCCGCTGGAACGCCGGTCAATGATCGAACCACCCTGGGTCAGGCCGATATTGAAGAACTCTTTGAGTTGTATGCCAGCGAAAGCGATGAATTTACTATCCCATCAGTTGGGGCACGGTTTACCAGGGACTGGGTTCGCAGCTCCGGTGGTACTGCCTTGATCCGAGGACATATTCGTGCGCAATTGGCAGAGCATCTTCATGAACCAGTCGAGACATTTGCAGGTATGCGGGAATGGTTTTCAGAGAGTATTGATCGCACTACTGGCGATGCGGATCGACTGTCCGATCTCCATGACCTTGTCAACGAGGCGTTCGATCGGATTGATGAAGTGGGCTTGGAAGGAGCCCGGAGAACATCCCCGGTGCTCATGGATGTTGGTAGGCAGGGGAGTACCTTTAGTGTGCGGGAGACCCGAGCGAGTATTCGAGCCCGACGTCTAGATCCATCGCTGACACCCGTCAGGATAATGCATGCGGCCCTGGATGCGCCATCGCCTTTAGGTATGGGCATTTATGTACCCCTTGCCGGAAGAGTAATTTTTGCGGGTCGAATACGGGGATACGGCAATATAGTTCGCGTTCTTCATGAAACGCCGCCGGCAACAACTGCAGCGGGTAGCGGACCTGTTATCACCAGCTACGCGCACATGAATGAGATACTTGTCTCTGTCCCTGATGAACTTCAATCCGGGCGGGCTGTCGGTACGGTTGGTGCTACCATTCGAGGTCCTGGTGGAAGTAGCGGAAGAGTCAGTCCAGGGATGCCTGTTCATCTTCATTTTAGTGTGCAACGAGTCATATCAGAGCGGATACCACTGCATTTGTCTGGTGAATATGAAAGAATTCCACGTGTACGAGTCAGACCTGATAGTTGGCTCAGTGAATTGGAAGTCAATCTGTCCATGGGTGTCCCGGTTGAAGACAGGGACCCGAGAAGACGTAGAGAAGCAGCAAGAAGTAGAGCTCCGGCAGAAAGTGCTCCAACAGAAAGCGCACCGACAGAAAGTGCGCCGGTAGAAGGGGAAGGCGCTGTTCAACGCAAAGCACTATTTACTACACCAAGATCTACACTTGGCATTATCCAACGCATACCATTTGATGATAGTGATACTGTTGCGCGGTTACAACGCGGTATGACGTTGCCATACCGTGAAGCAACTGAGTTGTTAGAATGCATTGATATCATGGGTCAGAGTGGCAGGAATTACTGTTATCAACAGGTATTGGGAATACCTGCGCCAGCAATAAGGCCGGGAGCCACACTATTGCCACCAACCACTGGATTGAATGTGAGTGCGGCAGGCGTTGTTCAATTCACGACACCTTCGGGGAATTTTTATCGTTTTCCTGCGGGAACTCACCATATAAACCGTACCAACCGGCCACAGGTTCAGAACCCTGCTTCTGCGATGGTGGTATACAGTGGTGCCGGTTCCAATGGTACTGCCACAGTACATCCCGCCGTCGTCAGTGCACTTGATGCCTTGATGTCAGCAATGCATGCCGAGGGCTTGCGGATCAATGATGAAAGTTTAAAACAGGCGCGAGTACAGAATGCATTCCGTGGTCCTACTGTGGCAGAAGGGAATCGTTATCTATCAGCATTACGTACCACCATCTCTTCCAACGTATCAAAATTTGGTGCTTTAACTTTTCCTGCTAGCTTGGAAACCATGGCGCGAAGTGAATTGGGATTCAGTGGATCTCCGGCCCACAGGGCATTTGAGGCTGCCGTTGCCGCACAACCCGGTTGGTCTACAGCGCTGGCACGTGAACTTATACGTATTACTGCGGAATACAAAGCACCACGGGGTGGTTCTACGCATCACTCTGGGGTAGTGGCTGATATTGATTTCCCCTATGCGACGAGCAGCACATCAGTTCATTGGCATGGTATCAGACGTGCGCGCAATGCTGCTGCCTTTCGTTCTGCAGCGGGTGTCTGGTTGAATACCTATGCACAGACTTTTAATTTCGATACCTATGATTCGAATAGAGAAATATTCCACCAGGAATGGCTAAACTGGGCTGGCACATCGGCTGATCCATCAGCCAGCTCAACGGCATCCCCATAAAATGGCGTGAGCACCTATTATTGAATCGGCCAGACTTTCGTTCTGTTTCATAAAGCGAAGTGGTTTGCCTACCGAATGCTTTTTGAAAATAAAGAGGATTACAAGATGGCAGGTAAAGAAAGACTATTCAATAAAGGTCCTAAGAGAAAAAAAGATAATCAAATTGCGTCAAAACGACAGACCGGTTTTTCCCGTCCATCAGCCTCGCCCATTAGTCATGTCCTATTTCTTCAAAGTACCATTGGAAATAAGGCGGTTCAGCGGCTGATTAAGGCCGGCACCATCCAACCAAAACTAAGGATTGGCCGACCAAATGATATTTACGAGCAGGAAGCAGACGACGCGGCCAACATGGTTACAAATATGTCAGAGCCATGCGTACAGCGCCAGGAGGAACCATCGGAAAAGGAGGAAAAATCACTACAGGCAAAGCCGATGACGGTGCAACAATATACTTCGTTCAACATCCAGCCTCTATCTCTAGGAAATACCACGTCTGAAGCATCCTCGAAAATGGCTGTCAATATAGATGGGGGTTACCCTCTTTCACAATCGATACGCCGATTCATGGAGCCACGTTTCGGGGTCGACTTCGGTCACGTTAGGCTGCACAAGGATAAACTCTCTCAAGAAATGGCCTCATGTATTGGCGCGAGGGCATTTACTTACGGGGATCATGTCTGGCTTGGAGAAGGATCCCGAGAAGAGAACCTACGTTTGATGGCACATGAATTGGCGCACGTAGTGCAGCAGAATAGTGCAGAAGCAAGGAATTTCAAGCGGGTCCAACGTCTTGTAGAAGGTAGACACGTGAGCTGTGAAAGCTATCCCAGGACCTTACCGATTTTCACTACTATTGGTACTATCGACCCACTAAGAGTGCTCCAGGAAGCTGATAGTGCAGCTATTCAATTACTGGGCAACGTCATTCGTGAGCTAACTCACATTCGTGAGCTAACTCACATTCGTGAGTTACCCGATAAGATTGCCCTATCAATTGAAAATTGACTACATCCTTGATTTCCAATTTTCTCCTGATCTCCTCAAAGCATTTGACCGTTTCCTGTGAATAAAGACGTTCCCCGCAGTGTAAACAAACTTCAGCCCGAACGTTTATCATAGCGGTATTGTCACCACCTTTCAATAATTTTTCGACATCTTTTTCCTGAAGTTCACCGCCACAAACAGGACATTTATCGAATGGTTTTTTTTGTTTCATGATCTCCTCCTTTGCCAGTTTATCCATTTAGCTTGATCAGGCCTGTATACTGTCACCAGCACTGCCCATTTTGTTACTTCATTATATGCCCAAACACTATGAACAGGTTCGTTTTTAAATGTTATACCGTATATCAAACAACTGGGATAAGGCTTATCATCTGGATAATCTTCAATGATTTTACCTGTGAGAACAGAGTAAAATATCTCATCATATGAATATTTATCATTTTGAGCTTCTTCATCGGCATGGTCCGTAATTTGGATCTTACCTGTTTGAATTGCGCCTTGAATGTTTGCAATTTCCATTAATAAACTCCTGATGATATGTCTATCATTTTATAATTTATATCTCTATCATGATATTTAATGTTCCAAAATGATAAATAGGTGATCAAATGGATGGATCAACCAAGCAATATGCCAAAATGCCAAAAATAGAGAAGAAGAATTCGCCACTTCGAATTCAAAGGACGAAATCTTCTCAATCTATGAAAACTCCTGCTGACAGAATCTTATTTCTTCAAAGAACTGCTGGCAACCAGGCTGTGCAGCGGCTTATCAAATCAGGGGCCTTGCAGGCTAAGCTCAGGATCGGCCAGCCCGGGGATGTGTATGAACAAGAGGCGGACCGCGTGGCGGATGCGGTGATGCGGATGCCGGAGCCGGAGATGCAGCGACAGGTGGATGAAGAGGAGGAGGAAGAAGAGAAAACTCTCCAGACCAAAACAATCGCCGATCAAATTACTACTGTGGTTCAAAGGCAGATTGAGGAAACGGAGGAAAAAAAGAAGGAAGAGAAAAAGGTTCCGGTAATGACAAAAAGTCTATCTGGAGAGACACCTCAAATTAGCGATAACATTGAAGAGTGTCTTTCCCGCACAAAGGGCTTAGGAGTTCCTCTGCCAGCCGACACCAGAACCTTTATGGGGGAAAGGTTTGGTGCTGATTTCAGTGCCGTGGGAATTCATACCGACAACGAAACATCCCGTGTGGCAAGGACGTTAAATGCAGAAGCGTTTACCCATGGAAGGGATATTTATTTTGGGGCTGGCAAGTATAGTCCTGGTACATTGGCAGGGAAAAGGCTTTTGGCGCATGAGTTGACGCATGTGATGCAGCAAACTGGAAAAGTGAATGCTCACCACGAAATAAATCATGGGGTACGGCAAAATATGTTTAAATTGCAGCTAGAGGAGGGTACTAATACTACCCACAGTGACACATTCTGCCCTGAAAATAATGCATCTGACGCAAGCTCTTCAAATTTTAGCCTTGGTGAATTTAGATGCCGTAATGGCACAGATGTCCCAGAAAGGTTTCGTGGAAATGTTCAGCAAGCAATGAATAATCTCGAGGTATTGCGTACTGAACTTGAGAACAACTCAATTACAATAAACTCAGGGTATAGAACACCAGCATATAATCAATCAATAGGCGGAAGTCCACAGAGCCGTCATATGTGTGGGCAAGCAGCCGATATTAGAGTGAGCGATCACACACCCACCGAAGTGGCAGATACTATAGAGACTCTTATAACCTCGCAAAGTATGCAACAAGGTGGTCTTGGTCGATATTCCTCTTTTGTTCATTATGATGTTAGAGGCACTAGAGCAAGATGGTAGGAGTTGAAATGGATGATTGGATCTTCGAATGCTTTTAGCTGCTGAGAACTCAGGTGTGATTGCGATGGAAGAAGTGATAAACGCTACGAAAAAAGAATTTCAGAAGATTGGGAATGTCTGCTCGCAATCTGAGTTCGGGAAGTATTATGAGCTTATATGTAAGGATTAAATGAGGTTTAAGGGAATGGGAGAGACGGTTTCGGTTGCGAAAGAGGCGGATACGAAAAAGGAGTTTTCGCCTATGAAGAGCGATAATAGTATCCAGCGTCTTCGAGATGGGGCAGAAATGCAGCTTGGCTCTCTTGGGTCTGTGATAGATTCCATAAAAAGTGATAGTGCCGCGCATTCGGTTGAGAGCATTGCGATGCAGCTGAGTGGCATGCATACTGTGCAGCGTGCACCTGTACTGCTGGCACTGCAGCAGACGCATGGTAACCGATATGTGCAGCGGGTGGTTTCCGGGATTCAGGCGAAGCTAAGGATAGGGCAGCCCGGAGATGTATATGAACAAGAGGCTGATCGAGTAGCGGATGAAGTGATGCGGATGTCGGAGCCGGAGGTGCAGCGGCAGGTTGAGCCGGAGGA
>JAGLQN010000123.1 GCA_023136835.1 Candidatus Omnitrophota bacterium
AGGAATTTCGTAGAAAGCGGCATCCGGCCATTGTATCAATACTCTGAATGTGATAAGTACACCTTTGAACACGAAGCCCGGGTAGATTGTTTGAGCAGGCTGCCCGTCTGCAAGGCTGTCTGCTGCAAATTTCCATTTGCGCTCTCCAAACAGGATGTGGAAGAAGGTCTCATCCATTGGGAATCCAGCAGGCCCTATCTGATCGCCCATGCTGATGACGGTTACTGCGTTCATCTTGATCGTGAAACGTACAAGTGCACTGTCTATGACCATCGCACTGTACCTTGCAGGGGATTCGGGTGCCAGGATAATGAAAAATGACAGATATGGCTGGATTATGAAAAGAAGGTCATTGATCCTGAACTGATGGAGCAGATTGATGAAAGCAATGTGAAAATCTACTCTTTTCCAGAACTGAAATTAACATCGAAGATTAGTACCAAATGAGGCGAATTAAAAAATATACTAAAAGTTTAGTGGAGGTAATAATATGGGAGAACGAATTAAAATAACTGCCAAAAAACCTTTGTCAACAAAGGAGAATTCGGCTTCAAACAAACAAAAGATCGGTTTTCGATCTCAAAGCTCACATGTTGATCGAATCCTATTTCTTCAAAGGACTATTGGTAACCAGGCTGTGCTGCGGTTAATCAAGTCAGGGGCTTTGCAGGCGAACCTGAGAATAGGGCAGACCGGGGATGTGTATGAGCAGGAGGCGGACCGGGTGGCGGATGAGGTGATGCGGATGCCGGAGCCGGGGGTCCAGCGACAAGTTGAACCAGAGGAGGAAGAGGAAGAAATACTTCAGACAAAACTGCTTGTTAATCAGATTACACCATTGGTCCAAAGACAGGTTGAAGAAGAAGAGGAAGAAGAGATGCTTCAAGCAAAGAACAGGGAGGATGCAACTTCTGAAGTTACACATGATCTTGAATCGCAGATCAATGCGTTCAAAGGTGGCGGGCGGCCTCTGGTAGAATCCGAGCGTGATTATTTTGAGCCGCGGTTTGGGCATGATTTCAGCCAGGTGCGGGTGCATACGGATGCGCAGGCGGCGGAGTCGGCGCGGGCGGTGAACGCACGAGCCTTTACTTTGGGTCGGGATGTCGTGTTTGGAGCAGGGCAGTATGCGCCGGAGTCTAGCGAAGAGCGAAGGCTGATGGCTCATGAGTTGACACATACTTTACAACAGCAAGAGGTAAGTAATCCCCGATTATTACAACGCATACCTGCTTCTGGAGTCGATCCAAAGGTGTATGTTATCGGTTCACCGTCTCCAGGCGAAATCGCAGCAAACCACTCATATCAATTTGTTGACGCAGCCAGATTCCAGGGTGTTGATGAAGATACGGTCTGGATTGTTGAGAGAACCGGCTATGAGGCGGGCAATGTGGATCTTGGCCGAATCGAACAGTATGTAGATGGTGGTCAAATAATCTGGTTAACTCCTGAGAATAATTTGGTAGACATTATTAATAATCTTCCACAAAACAGTATTAGTCGCTTTTCAGTATTCAGTCACGGTGTTCCAAGTCATGTAACATTGCGATATGGTTGGGAGCATACGGGCAGAACAAATTATGGACTATCGATTTCAGAAGTACGCCAGATAAATCGAGACCGTTTCATTGAAGGGGCACGGGTGACGTTCGATTCCTGTAATACCGGTACAGCGGATTGGTTATCGCCACGAGGAAATCTTGCACAACAATTTGCAGACCAGACAGGCCAGAATGTGGAAGCGTGGACAGGAAGAACATCCTACAGGGATGTCAATGCAACGGATGTTGCGCCTTCAGAAACTATCAATATTAGAGTTAGAGGTCCGGATTTTGCTGAATTAGCTTCAACATACATTATCGGCAGAGAGCCTCGTCGCAGGATATTTAGACCTGTTAGAGGGCGTCGTGTACATGGATTTCAATCTACTTTCGAAATTAGTGCCCGCTTGCCCAGTTCAAGAACTTTTAGAGTACCAGCAGATGGCTCAGTCGTCGTGACTTGTCCAAATCCCGGTTTAGATGTCCCGGAAGGAATGGGCCGGATGTTTACACGAGGCAGTGAACTCACCACGTTTGGCACAGCGATGGAAACAGAAGAGTCATATCAGGGTCGAATCAGCAGACTCGCAGGACGTTTTTGGGTGGCATTATATCGAGAGCGTTTGGGGCCAGATGAGTCAATAGGTATGCATACTTTCCCTGTGCAATCTAACGATGAAAGAGCAGTGTGGACCGGACTAACCGAAGGAACATACTATTTGGAGATATATCGCTTGTCAGGAAATCCAAGCTTTTTAATAATTAGCGATATAATTGTTGATGTTTATGTTGAATAACTCGGAGGAAGTAAATAAAAGCAAGGTTGAGGTCAGACCTTTACCGTCTAGTTTTATCCTAGGCAAAACAAAGTCCTAAACCATCCATTAATAATCTTCTCCCATAGCTCTTCATCGAACCCTGGGCACATCCCATATTTATGGGATGGGACTATTGCACGCGATAGTCTATAAGACTTAACATAATAAGCTATGAAGACATTAGTTGTTAAGGGAGAGCGCGCTGCGCTGGCGATTCGCCTCAGCCTTTGCGCTTCGGCTATCATGGGCCTGAAATGAAGACGCAGCAGGCGGAAATTCGCCGCATCTTCAGCTCCACCGGCACGCAGGCCAAGCTCACCATCGGTACTCTAACGACAAATACGAACAGAAGGCGGACCGGGTGACGGATGCGTTGATGCGGATGCCGGAGTCAGCAGCAGTATCCTTCAAAACACCTCACACCCAGCAGGCGTGCCACGGGTGCGAGGAAGAGGAACTGAGGCAACAGCCAATAGAAGGGGAGGAAGAGGAAGAATTACAGGCGAAGCCGATATCAGATAACGACCGCGCCTTTTTCGAGCCGCGCTTTAACCGCGATTTCAGCAGGGTGCGCCTGCATACTGATGCGAAGGTGGCGGAGTCGGCGCGGGCGTTTACTGTGGGGCAGGATGTGGTGTTCGGGA
>JAGLQN010000124.1 GCA_023136835.1 Candidatus Omnitrophota bacterium
AATATCGTCTCGGGCGCATATTGCCCAACCCCCAACACCACATCCTGCCCCACAGTAAACGCCCGCGCCGATTCCGCCGCCCGAGCATCCGTATGCACCCGCACCTGGTTGAAATCACGGCCGAAGCGCGGCTCGAAATATGCGCGGTCAGATTCCGAAAATGGCTGGCCGCCGCCTTTAAGGGACAGGATATGAGATTCGAGATTGGGGGTAACTTCAGATATACGACCTGAAGTTGCTTTTGCCTGAAGTTCTTCCTCTTCCTCCTCCTCCTCTGGCTCAACCTGCCGCTGCACCACCAGCTCGGGCATCCACATCACCGCATCCGCCACCCGGTCCGCCTCCTGCTCATATTTATCCCCAGGCTGGCCGATCTTGAGTTTGGCCTGCAGGGTTCCTGATTTGATGAGGCGCTGCAACAGCCTTGCCGATGGTTCGTTGGAGAAATAAAATCCTATCAGTTGTAGATTTTAGTGGTTGAGATGATTTTTTCCTTTTAATTCGAAGAGACGATTTTGATCTTTTTATAATAGGTTTTTTTGTGCTTCAGCAAGGCCTTGTCAAAGATGGCCTTCATCCCCTTCGGAATCTGGTTCGGGTTATTGACCTCGATGCCTTCATGGTAGAGCGGCGTGACCCGCTGTGTGAAGCTCCAGCAGTTCGTGCTCTTGGTTGACTATACGTCCACGGTCCTGCAAAATGACTCCATCGCACTCACAGCTTCCCCCATCTTGCAGCCACGGAAGTCGACGGTGTCAATTATGACGATCCCTTTTAGCGCCTTGCCTGTAAAAGTGAAAGCCGAAACCCATCGAATTCTCCTCAACTAACATTGATGGTTTTCGCTGCACACCACCATGTGGGCTGACGCGCTGAATTTCAAAACACCCGACCTTCGTGGAGCTATGTAGGTTGGATTAGATTTTGTCGCATAAATCTTCAGTTTTATTATGGTAAGTTTCCCTTTTCCACAAATGTGTTATTGGGCCCAATTTCGTTTAGCGCATCTTTTTTTCTCTGCCATTTACCATTAACCTTTTCGAGCCAGACAACTGAGTGCCATTGGAAAACTATCGAGGCAATTGTCCAACCACCTGTGCCGACCTTAACTAATACCCATTCTTCAAAATTATGCTTACGCACATATTCGCTAGCATTGCGCATAATATGTTCACCATAAACACCTGCCGGATCAAGTGATCTGAAACCTGGAGCGTCTGCAACGTAAATATGATTAAGACTAGGGTCAGGAGTCAAATGTTCGTCCGTATTCCCTAAAGTATCGTCATCCGTACCTGGCTCATTATATTCTATTTGATCCCATGAACCGACTTTTATCCACGTTCCAGATTCCCTTGTGCGTTTAAAGTCATATTTGGCGTTAGAATGATCTCCTGAAACATCGCCCCTTAGTTCCATCGCGTTTGTTGCTGTTGACCAATTAACGCCCAGCTTGTTAAATTTACTGGCTCCACACACTTCACAATTGTTATCAGGACTAATAGAACCTGTTGTTTTGAAGTTCTCATCTTTTAGGTTAACCCAAGGTGCCTTCTTACCTGATGGTGCTTTGTGGGCGCTAGAGAATTTACTACTTAAGCAGTCGAGTAGCTCCTCGCGGATTTTCTTTTTAGGTACCAGCTCTTTAAAACGTGCCTGTAGTTGCTTTTCTTTTGGTGTTTTTTGAGTCAGTTCCTCGTGGAGAATCTCTGCATCTCTATGCTCTATCTTATCGCACAAGATAAGAAGCAATTCACGACGAGTAGATCTTGCCAGGGTTTGAAAGCGTTCCGATATAATGTCATCTTTTGTCGGGTTTATGATTCGATCGAAGAGAACTTTTGCATCTGAGGAAATCAAATATCGGAATTGAAGATTTAGACTCTTTCTTCGTTCATATAGACGTGGGTCCTTCTGATAATCGAACTTTTCTCTCAGTAGGTCCTCTATGTGCTCAAGACTGCGTTGAATGAGACCTTCTAATGAGTCGACACCAGACACGTGAGTATTTCCCCTTTGCTGGACTACGTGTGTCAACTCATGCCCTATAAGCCTCCTCCCTGCTGATGTTCCCGGCGCATACTGCCCCATCCCAAACACCACATCTTGGCCCACTGTAAAAGCCTGCGCATTCACAGCCTGTGCCGATTCGCCCGCTCTTGTATCCGTATGCATCCGCACCTGACTGAAATCGGTACTGAAACTCTGCTCGAAAAAGGCGCGGTCATTTTCTGATAAAGGTTGGCCACCTCCCTTGAAAGACTGGATATAAGATTCAAGATTGGAATTAACTACAGATATACGACCTGAAGTTGCTTTTGCCTGAAGTTCTTCTTCCTCCTCCTCTTCTGGCTCGACCTGCCTTTGAACTAATGGAGTGATCTGACCGGCAAGCGGTTTGGCCTGAAGCGTTTCTTCCTCTTCCTCTGGTTCCTCTTGACGCTGCACCTGAAGCAGAGGTGTGATCTGGCTGGCAAGTGGTTTGGGTTGTAACGTCTCTTCCTCCTCTGGCTCAACCTGCCGCTGCACCCCTGGCTCCGGCATCCGCATCACCGCATTCGCCATCCTGTCAGCTTCCTGCTCATAGATGTCGCCAGGTTGCCCGATCCTGAGCTTAGCCTGTAAAGCACCTGATTTGATCATCTTTCCAACCGCTTGATTGCCGATAGTTCTTTGAAGGAACAGGATTTGTTCCACTGGCGAGCTAATGGATTGAGAAGGACCTGTCTTTTGCGTTTGAGAAGGCCTGTTTTCTCTTTTAGCTTCCGGCTTTTTAGCCGCTGCCCTTATCATCTCACCCATTTGTTACCTCTATTACCTACATACACATTAGCTTGGAACTGTCGTTGAGGGTTAGCATGTTTGCCACCGACACAGTTGTGGAGCGTAGAGACCACGGGGTTGTTGTGACCGGGATGCAGGGCATGGACGTCAAATGCATCCGATACAGCCGATGTGGCCAACGCCATGAAAATTCCCGCTTGGAAAATTCCAAACGAGTGTTTGATCGTTTTCGATCCGTTTAGGGTGGATTACCTAATGGCGAATCCATACAGGTTATGATGCTCAAGGGGGTGGAATAGTCCGTCCGCCCTCACGGTGTCCACTTTCGCCATGGGATTTCGTGTCCACCTCAACCTTGATGAGACGACAATCCTGGCTCTGAGACATAGCCTTGTCCGGGTCTACAGTTTCAGGAGTGATGTCTTTGTAGCAAACGGATTTGTCCTTTAGCCACTTCCCAGTAAAATCATGATTGAACCAGAGAAGCACGAATCGTCCTCCCGCAGCCAAGAAATCCTTTTTGGATCTGTTCAGTATGCATTTCTTCTTTTCACCGAAATTATCAGCCGTGTCCTTCATCAGTTTCTTGAATTGAGCACGATTAACACCAGTGATATCAGACGTTTTAGTGATAGGCTTGTCCCCGATCTTGATCGGTGTTGAGCGGGCAATAACCGCAAAGCAGTTACCGGCTACGACGGATCTCGCCCTGAGGGCCGCCCGGATTTGGTTCATGGCTTTCGGGCTGGTGCCGACACTGCATCCGCGGAAATCCACGATGTACGGAGCGCTATCGGCAGATACTGCGTTCTTCAGTTTGTCGGCAATATCGGCGGGTTCGATAAATCCCTCTTCGTTTCCGAATCGCAGACCTCCGCTCGCCGTGGAGTGAGTTACGAAGTACAGAGTGCCGATGGGGAAATCGATCTTAGCGAGTTCCACAACCGTTTCTTCCACACTCTTTACTCGAATTATCAGTCCACCCTTAGCCAGTACGCCGGATAACTCCTCGCCACCTTCCCAACCTTCACCAAGCACGACAACGTCCCAGCGCTTCCTTTTTTTATCGGGCGCTCGCTGTAGTTCAGAAGTTGACATCGTTGAGGTTGTCTGTTGCACCACATGCATCAACTCATGCGCCAGCAGTTTTCTTCCCAAAGTTGTCTCCTGTGAATACTCACCCGCACCAAAGGCAATATTCCGCCCAACGGTAAACGCTCTGGCGTTGATTGACTTTGCGGTTTCCGCCGCACCTTTGCCTGTATGCACCCGCACCTGGCTGAAATTACGACCGAATCGCGGCTCGAAAAAGGCGCGGTCATTTTCTGGTAAAGGTTGGCCACCTCCCTTGAAAGACTGGATATGAGATTCAAGATTGGAATTAACTACAGATATACGACCTGAAGTTGCTTTTGCCTGAAGTTCTTCTTCTTCCTCCTCTTCTGGCTCGACCTGCCTTTGAATGAATGGTGTGATCTCTTCAGCAAGCGGTTTGGCCTGAAGCGTTTCTTCTTCTTCCTCAGGTTCCTCTTGTCGCTGCACTTGAACCAAAGGTGTAATCTGGTTGACAAGTGGTTTGGATTGTAACGTCTCTTCCTCCTCTGGCTCAACCTGCTGCTGCACTCCCGGCTCGGGCATGCGGATCACTGCATCCGCCACCCGGTCAGCCTCCTGCTCGTACTTATCCCCTGGCTGGCCTATCCTGAGGTTGGCCTGCAGGGTCCCTGATTTGATAAGCCGCTGCACGGCCTGGTTACCGATGGTCCTCTGGAAGTACAGGATCCTGTCTGCAGGTGAGCTCATTGATAGAGCCTTATCAGCATTTCTTGATTTCGATGTCAGATTTTCTCTTTTTACCTCAGGCTTCTTAACAGCCACCTGGACTTTTTCACCCATTTGCTACCTCAACATTTAGAAAATTAGATTACGTGATTTTAAAAATATCGTCTGCTGCATAAAGAAAAGGTTTCTTTATTGTTCAATTCTGGCGTCGTAGCTTACACGAGCAAAACTATTTTTTACATTCCTGATTCTCAGTTTCGATTTTTTCCAAAGTACATTTCGTCCTGCGTTTTATTTCTGAACATAAGAATTCTTTTGATTTCTTAATTTCCTCTTTTCTAGTATTTTCATCGGAAATTGCCTTAGGATCTTTAAGAAAGTAGGTTTTGCCGAATTCCTCGTAAACTGCAAAGACCAGGTTTTTGTTCACAATTTTTCTACCATGTTTGTGGATTTTGCAAGTGCTTTTGTCCCATAAATCAACTTCTCCTCCCCACCAGGTTGCTTCTTTAGATAAAGTCACCAGAGGTGGCTTAAACTTCTCTTCTTTAAGCACGGATTCCATAGCCTTTTCAACTTGTTCAATTCTTGTTTTAAAAGTATTAAATCCGCCTTTTTTTTTAAGGAATTTTTCGTCTGCAGAACTCATGGGTACCGTCTTATGACTTAGATTAACGAGCTCCGTAAAATCCTTAAGATTTTTTGGCTTTTTGTTGAGATATAATTCTGCTAAATGGGCAAGAGCATTTTTGTTCGGGTTGCCATAGATCCCTGTTTTAAGAATAATATCTCGAAATGTAGAATTGCCTTTCAATCGAGTTTCCACTCTTTTTTTAATGACCATAGCTATTCCCTGCTTTTCAGTGATTGGTCCTGCTGGCGATGATTCTCCCAATACTGTTGCGATGGAAAAGTTCAGATCCTCCTTTTTTTCCAGTTCAGGATCACCCACCTTTATCTTTTTAAATTGGATTCCGATGCTTTCACCATAAAGGGGATACAAACTCATTTTCTGGACTTGGGAGCACGCTGCACTATATTGCGATACTTTTTTAAGAGCATTACTAACTCTTTGCTGAATCACATGAGTCAATTCATGCCCCAACAGCCTTTTCCCTTGGGCAATTTCAGGTTCATACTCCCCCGCCCCGAATACTATATCCTTCCCCATAGTAAACGCCCGCGCATTCACCCCCCGCGCCGACTCCGCCGCCCTTGAATCCGTATGCACCCGCACCTGGCTGAAATCGTGACCGAAGCGCGGCTCGAAAAAGGCGCGGTCGTTTTCTGATAAAGGCTGGCCTCCTCCCTTTAGGGACTGGATATCGGATTCGAGATTGGGATTAGCTTCAGAGATATGACCTGAAGTTGTTTTTGCTTGAAGCATATCTTCTTCCTCCTCTTCTGGCTCGACCTGCCTTTGAACTAATGGAGTAATTTCTTCAGCAAGCGGTTTGGCCTGAAGCATTTCTTCCTCTTCCTCAGGTTCCTCTTGACGCTGCACCTGAACCAAAGGAGTAATCTGATCAACAAGCGGTTTTG
>JAGLQN010000125.1 GCA_023136835.1 Candidatus Omnitrophota bacterium
TTAAATAGGGTTACATTACACGTCCCCAGACTTGCTAAGGGGTATTTTTAGAAAAAAAGGAAAAAGCATGATTGAGCAGACATTTGCAGCGTTTACTGGGGCTTTCTTTGCATTTATTTTTATTTGTATAGGAGATATGCTAACGAGGTTACACGAATACCAAAAGAGGGGCTATAACGCATTAGTGGAACTTGAATACTATTTTAACGAAAATATGAACACCATTTCAGACAACATTTTTGTAATTGATGATTTTAAAGACACCATAGAAAAACCTTTAAGAAATAATGAACCTGCGGTATATGGCAATAAGCTTTATCAGATTTCTTTTAATAACGATATTTTGTTACGATTGAATAATTTAGATTTAATCAATAAAGTTTTTGAGTTTAAGACTGATGTGGTAAAGCTCAATCATTCAATAGATTTTGCGAATGGCACTTACAATGAAATTAAAAATGCTTTTACTCAACATCTAATAAATTTCCAGACCTACAAAATAAATACTCTTGGTCTAATTGAAAAACTAGAGGAACTGAAGAAGTTTCTAAAAAAGATTCAAGAAAAGAACGTAAAATTAGGAGCATATGTAAGAGTCTTAGAAAGAAGTAAACCATTGTTTACTTGGGTTCTCCACCATATGTCTTTAGAGAAGCATTATTCAGAAGGGCTCGATAGAAAAGTAAAAGAGGAGCTCATAAAGCTGGAGAAAGAGAGATCTGATACAATGGATAAGAGTCAAAAAGAAATTGAAGAGACTCACGGACGAAAATAAGTATGTAATGTCCCCCGATATTCTTTCTTATAGATATTACAACATAAATGGAGGAATCAAATGACAGAAGAGACTAAAAATGCACTGGAGGAATATAAAAAAGCAAAAAATAGAGCCGATGATTTGCTTGGTTGTTTTGAGCAATATGACTCCGCTAAACCTATTCCTGATATTTGTACAGATACAGATGCTGTAGCAGATGCTCTGAAGGAGCAAAAGGAAGCTTTGATAAAATACAAAACACTTCTCTATATAGATATGGGGTGGTTACAAGAAAAGATAGATAATTGGCTTATTAGAGCTAGGCTAAAATAGGAATAACTTCCAATCAGGTAAAATCAACTTTATCACTTCCTCTTAAATAAGTTCGAAACTCGTTAATGGTGAGAGCCATTCCTAACCCACTGTGAATCAATGATTTGCAGCTGGTTATTTTTTACTTTTGAACTTGATGTTTGTGGTATACTAAAAAAATTAAGGTTACGGTGTGTCGAGGGATTTATTAGATATTTTTTCTGTCCCTTTTTGGGGATTATCCGTTTCATTCATTAAGATGAGAGGACGTGCAATATGAAACTGATCATTTTGTATTCGTTTATCATTGTATGCGGGGTGTTGTTTATCATCGGGTGGCGCGCGGGAGGTTTCCAAATAGGGCTGGCCGGTATCTTCATCGCTGTCGTGTTAGCGGTCCTACGCGAATATAATATTTTGAAAACCTGGCAGGGGCTGGGCATTGTCGTCCTGTGTATTGCTCTTATCCTGGTCGCGTACCGGATGAACACCAGGAAACCGCAGATCACCGAGAGAGATAAGCATATTTTTCTTTTAGGCGGCCACTTGGGCACGTGTTTACAGATCGGCGTGTATAATCCGCCCCCGGGATTGATGGGATCAACGTGCAGTATGCCTGCCGTTGAAGCAATTTTAGAATCGCTCAAATATCCGAAAGGCCGGAGGGATAACCTCATATCCGGATTATTAAACGTCACGCAAGCGTTGAAGGGATTGGATGTCATGAAGAACCCTACCAATGAAACATTTTTGAAATCCGCCTCTTTGATGGGCAAATATGGTCGCGTAAGAGAACCCCTGAAGGATTTTTTAAAAACAAAATACGGAAAAAAAGAATATCTTGTCTTTAAGATGGGGAAAGATATCCCGCGCCTGCGGCTTGTTTTGGTCATGAATGCGGATAAAGCGGAATGGGAACGGCAGGGGAAGCTTCCGCCCGGCAGCCAATTGCCGGAGTATGTCATCCTTCCGGAAACAATGACTATTCTCAATGATTTTAAGCAACTGAGCGCTTACGGCAAAAATTATTTTCCGGATGAATTAAATGAACCTATTCATGTTATTGCGACGTCGAACATTGTCTATCCGGACGGCCGCAAAAAGATGCTGGATGCGATCGTCAAGATCGGATACCTGTTCGACCAGCCGATACCGAAATAGGATGGGGATTTTTGACGTATTATTCTTTTTCAAATAAGTTCGAAACTCGTTAATAGTCGGGAGTTTATAATAAAAAAGAGTCGCCTTTTGGTGGCTCTTTTTTATTATATGGCACTTCTATGTATTAGGTCGATTATTTTATCTTGCCTAGTTTTATTGTGCAGAGTAGAATAACAAAAATAGATACTCCCTGCGGGATCGTCGAGGTTACGGCACGCGTCCCCAAAATTAAATTCTAGAAAGGTTTTAATGGTTCCCTGGATTTTACTCGATAAAGTTTCCATACCCGGAAGCAATAAAGAACTGCGGTTGTATCAGCGGGATGCGGAGTATTCGATCAAAATAAACGCTGATGAGCTCATGAACAGCCGTGTTCATAATTCGGAAGATGCTTTGGCTCGGCTGGCTTGTCCCAGGAGCACGCAAAAAAAAGAGAAGCATGTTCTCATAGGTGGCCTAGGCATGGGATTTACTTTGCGAGCCGCCTTGAATAATCTCAGCGCCCGGACACATGTCACGGTGGCCGAATTGATGCCGGCGGTGGTTCAGTGGAACCGTAGCTTCCTCGCTTCACTGGCAGGGAATCCTCTGACCGATAAACGGGTGACAGTCTACGAAGGGGATGTTGCTGATAAAATCAGCACGGCGCGCGATCTCTATGATGCTATTCTTCTGGATGTGGACAATGGCCCGCAGGGTTTGACGCAGAAGGGGAATGACGGTTTTTATACGCTCACGGGACTTAAGCGTTCCTATGCCGCTCTGCGGTCGGGTGGTGTTTTGGCCATATGGTCCGCCGATCCGGATGCAACCTTTGCTAAGCGCCTGCACAAGGCCCAATTTGATGTTGAAGAAACGCGTGTGCGCACGCACAAGGGGCGTAAAGGGGATGGGGCATCGGTTGTGTGGATCGCTATCAAAAAGGGCTTATAACAGAACAATGAACAATATTCCTTATATTTCCGGCGATACAGACGAAGCGGCAAAAGAAAGGCTGCGCCTGTTTGGATTAAGTGAACGCAGTGCCGGTGATAATGATTCTTTTATTCTGGAAACAGATCAGGGTCGATGGCAGATAAGAAGCTTAAAAGATAAAAACTTCGGCGCTGTTCATATTGATTTTGTGTCAGGAAAAGTGGCGCATAGGCGCATTTTCGGCAGTCCTCGCAATGAGGCCATTACCAGAGCGGTCGGGTTTAAGAAAGACGCAATCCCAAACATTTTAGATTTAACGGCAGGCCTGGGGCAAGACGCTTTTGTTCTTGCTTCTGTTGGGTGCCGGATTCATATGATTGAAAGATGCAATATTATTGCCGCTTTGTTATATGATGGTTTAAAAAGGGCAGAGAAGGATAATGAGATCGGCCAGTGGGTCAGGAAAAGATTGAGTTTGTCATTTGAAGATTCGTTGAATGGGTTAAAGGAATTGCCGTTTGAGCCAGATGTTGTTTACATTGACGCGATGTTTCCTGAGAAAAAGAAATCAGCGCTTGTCAGGAAAGAGGTTCAATTATTGCGAGAAATAGTAGGACAGGATTTTGACCAGGATGAGTTATTGGAAGTCGGTAGAAATATTGCAAAGCGCCGCATCGTTGTGAAACGTCCAAACTCTGCGGAATATTTAAATAATGAAAAACCCAACATTTCGATCAAATCAAAGAATTATCGGTTTGACATTTATTTATTGACTTAATGGGGAGGGCGTATAGAATAGCCGACGAGTAAGCCAGTATGAGGAAAATTGATTTCACATGGAAGAATGTCTTTCGTATGGATTTTTGTTTTTACTTGCCGTTGTTTACTCGCATTTTTATTGAAAGGAGGGTAAGTTAATGGCAACAGGAAAAGTGAAATGGTTTAACGACCAAAAAGGTTTCGGATTCATTACACCGGACGATGGCAGTAGCGATTGTTTTGTTCACCACAGTGAAATTCAAGGCGACGGTTACAAGTCTTTGGCTGAAGGTGAGTCTGTAGAGTTTGAACTTGGAGAAGGTCCTAAGGGTCCTCAAGCAACAAAAGTAACAAAGGCGTAAATTTTATGCCTCATAAGATAAGGCCTGACCATCGTGTCAGGCCTTATTTTTGGTGCGCCCAGCATGGGCGC
>JAGLQN010000126.1 GCA_023136835.1 Candidatus Omnitrophota bacterium
AGTCTATTAAGTCACTTCTTCCTAATCCTTCGCTTTTGGTTGTTATGATCGGGCTATCGTCATCAATTTCGGTCATTATAATTGCATCTATGTAAACTGTTCGATTGCATTGTGGATTAGGACATTTCCTTGAGCCCACGAACACCGAAGCTGATTCATTATTTGATTTATGTCGATTGCGATTCGTAGATACTTCGAACTTCTCGCCACATTCACATTCTACTAATATTGTCATTGTTCTAAACTCCCGTTTTCCTTATTGAGTTAATGTCTTCTTCTGTCCACATATGTTTATCTTCCGCACTTTCCTCGATGCCTGGCTCCTTGAAAACAGACATAAAACCACTTTCTCTAACTTCAAGTATCAGGTTCTTTCTGAGAACGGCAGAACGCAAAAAGAGAAGATTTGCTAATTGCTCTATGTCATCTTCGCTTTTCGATTTCCATACGTGTTTTAGAGCAACCTCGAAGGGATTACCACCGTAAGTGATGCAATCTCCCTCTTTAACATCTTCCCAATCAATATTTGGATTTTGTTCATCTTCATCTGGCTCGACGACAGAGTATACATTTGCCTGTGCGTAGATTGTTTTATCACAGTCCGGGTTAGGACAATGCATTATTCCCATCAGTGAATCACGATAATGTCCTACAGACCTGTAAGTCTCATCAGACACTTCCATTTCGAAGACTTCTCCACACTCGCATTCCACACTCATAATCATAATAAACCAACTCTATTATCAAATATCTTTCGGAGCTGGTCTTCTGTCCACGTTTCGTGCCATGCTGTTCCACTTTCCCTTTCATCTACTTCCATTATTCCAAGAGAGTTGTCTTCCCTGACATCGGTCACTAAATTGTCCTTACCGGATATAGAACGTAAGTACAGAATTAGAATTGGTTTATTCGGAATTACATTCTTTCTAACGGTTCTAACTTCCTTAAAAGCAATTTCATAAGGGTAACCCCGGAAGTAAAGTATATCTCTCACTCTGCTTTTATGCCAGTTGATGTTGGTGTCTTGTATGTACTGGCTATTAGCCATGGTGATGGTGACATCGCTTTGTATGTAGATTGTCTTGTTGCATTGTGGATTAGGGCACTTCTTCCCTGCCATTGGGGTCGGGATAGTTTCATGCTCAGGAGGAGCATAAACTAATCTGGGTATTTTCACGTCAACTTCTTGACCACATTCGCATTGTACTAACATTATCATTTCCTCTCAGGTTGTCATTTCCCGAAGTTTTTCCTCTGACCATGATTCATATCCTGCCGGAGTGAGTGGCTCTTCTCTTCCGTATACTAAAGCTATTGCACCACTCTTTAGAACTTCTCCCACGACGTTATATTCGCCACTCCTGGATCGCAGGTAGAGCAAATGCATTGATATTTCAAGATTCTCTGGAGTTTTAATCTTTCTGATACTTTTTAGAGCGATTGTATAAGGACATTTATCGACATACACAACAGCTCCAGATTTGACTTCATTCCAATCAACTTTGCTATTGATAAAAGCATAAGCATCGAAACAGCGAGTGGCAAAGGTTGCGTTCACAAAAATCTTTTTATCGCAATCGGGATTAGGACATTTCTGTTCTCCTATCAAGCCGTTGGTAAGTTTTTTCTGTAAATTTATATTCTCAGTGGTAAAGTCCACATCAACTTCTCTTCCACACTCACATGTTACTATCATTGGCATTATAAATACTCCCTTAAATCTTCTTTCACATAAAATTCCTTATTCAGTTCTTTGAGCCTCTTGACTATCACTTTGGTATACTGAGCCCAATCAACTTCCTCAGCGTGTGGGTGGTAATTTAACTTGCCTATCTTGTACACATCCACAATCTCATGAGTACGGTCAATTATGTCTATTGAGTCCTCTATAGACCAGGCAGGCTCTATTGATACCCATGTTCTGATACCTCTCT
>JAGLQN010000127.1 GCA_023136835.1 Candidatus Omnitrophota bacterium
AACGGCAGCGGCAACCCAGGAAGCCGGAGAAACAGGACCTGCCACTCACGGCTTACGGCTTGCGATTGATAATAATGCTTCCAGCCCCGTGAAGAAGGTTGCCAAAGGTATTGGCAGTTCTATTCAAATTAACGCGCCGAATCGCCTAGTAAGGTTTATTAATCAAATCATTCGAAGAGTTTCTCAATTCACTCTATTTATCCTTCTCAGTATTGCCATTGCCGTCCTCGTTCCTGCTCGAGCCGTTGCTGATGACGCCGGGAAACGGGTTGACTTGACAATCAATGGAGGAAGAGTTGAAGTGTCTGTTCCGAAAGAAAAACCATACCTGCACTTTGATTTTTCAGACGTCTTCAAAGATCAACGTCTGGATCCGGAAGCGCTTGGTATTGGAGCCGGATACGAATGGGATATTAACAAGCGATTTGGCCTTAAGTTGAATACTTGGGGCACTGTTGATTCAAATGGAGAGTATGAACTGCGTATGGAGATTAGAAAGCCATTTAAATCGAATAAACCCGCTGACGATAAAGCAATGGATACACCGGAACAACCGGATAAACCGCGTGTTATTAAGCTTTCAAGGGAGAAGGGTAAAATTGTCCTAGAACAGATCCGAACAACACGTCTTGAATCGCTCTATATTAAACGAATCGTTACCTCGTTAACAAACGAAGGACTAAGGACATATGATGATTTTCGCGCTAAATTTAATGAAGTGCGGCGATATTACTTTGTTATTGATTCTCCAGAGTCTGTCTTAGAAGGAACTGGAAAACAAACAAAAGAAATCACAATAGAAGAATTTGAGAGCGGGTTCTTCGCCAAAGTTCTTGCCGCTATTGTCAGGGATTGTATCGGCCATAAGAGTCAAGTTATTGAAGTCAGGCATGAAGATACCGTGAAGTATTACATTATGGCGGAAAATAAAGAGGGCTATCTTGATGTCATTACACTGAAAGGAAACATATATGAAACCGGCGTTAAAGCGGATGATGAAAACGCGGTTGCCAAGGCTCTTAAGGAAGCAATGATAGCGCGAAAAGTTATAGAACAGTTATCGAAGGGCAGCTCTCCGATCAAGACAAATTCTCCGATTGAAAAGAAATTGTCCTCCAGCCCGGTAAGCAAACGCGGGAAAAGAAAAGACGGCAACGAAAAAGGGTTCAATGCCGCGGAATTTGTTGATAATCTTCCGCTATTTAAATTCACCAAGCTTAACAAACGAGATCGACGCTATATTCAGAAATACATGCATATGGTTGTTTCAATGCTGGGAACAAGAGAGAACCTGGAAGCCTTATTAAAACATAAACTGGTTACCAGTGAAGATGCGGATGAATTAGAATCCATGTATTCCTTGTTAGCTGAGATGTATGGATTTGGAGAACTTTCTGTGGAGCTAAAAGATAAAGCTTTCATGCTATCAGAAGGACGGATACCAAAGGGTATGACCCCTGAGTATATTATTGACGCCATTGATAATTATTTAGGGATGAATGAAACAGAGACTGAACGATTCTTAGAACGCATGGAAACGGAGTTACGCCATTTATTTAGTGGCTATGATGTTGATGATCGCGATATTGAGATCAAATTCAGAAGGAAGGCTCCGCAAAGCGTTTATCGCAAAATGATACAATTGCGACTACCGATTGAGCGAATTTTTGATATTCTGGGCATAAAAATCATTACATCTAACCATGAGGTCAAATGGGCTGTTACCCAGTTGATCCACGGGTATTTCTACCAAGCTGTTTCCGGCCTTAAAGGACGATTGGATTACAGAGTCAGCGACAAGATGGCGGCTACCAAGAAGATTCATTTTGTCCGCTTTGTTGAAGGAAAGCGTGTTGAATTTCAGGTTATGACGCAAAGCGAACATGTCGTTGAGGAATGGGGCAAATGGGCTCACTGGGTCATAAAAGTTCCTAAAGGGCAAAAGGTTGACCATGGAATTTTAGAAGGGTTTACAAAGGACCATGAAAGCAATTTTGCTAAGCACGTCAAATATGCCCGACGGAACATCTTCTTCCAACTTGAGGTAGGAGAGAAGACCCAATATCGTATTGTCGAGTTGGATAAGGGAGCCAAAGTTTTAGGCGCCGCGGCAACTTATCAGGCAATAGGAGATAGCAACAAGATTCTATTCGATATCGCGAAGATTAACGGCCGTACCGCCGGCGCTAATAATCGTATTAAGACAGGCGACATTGTGCGTATCCATCGTTCCGACCAGGCGAAGGTTAACCCAAAATGGATGAGACAGGGACATTCAACGAGGGCGAATCTGTTGATGCTCATTGAACTTAATAATTATGATGTCGATCGGTTAAAGAAAACCGGGGAGAAGGAATTAAAAGAAAAACTCGGGTTCAAGGATAACCGTGAATTAAGCAGAATTGCCTATGAAATGGATCTTCAAAACAGGGAAGAGCTCTTTATGGCTGTCGCCTTGTCTCTTAAGGGTAAGGTTGCCGCGAAGAATATGATGGAAAAGATCATTTCCGGGTATCAGGCCGGTTATATCAGTGTGAAAGTGGAAGAAATAGGAAATGTTAATAATCTTGAGATCAGGAACGTCCTCCTATCGACCGAATTCCTTGTTCGCGTCTTTGCTGTTTTCAAAGCGAAGAATATCAATATTACAAAAGGCCGCGTCAAGGGAGAAGCTCATGGGCTAGGCAAGGTAAATCTGGAATATGTGGCCCCGGGGAAAGCTAGAGAATCGCTTGTTCGAGAATTAAGACAAATTAAAAATCCTGGGATTGATCTAGAAGATGTTATTCGCGCGCATACTCATGGACGTGTGATGAGAAGATTCATTGTCCGCGCGGAGGATCGCGTCGGGTTAGGCCATGATTTAGTTCTTGAGATCGAAAAAAGCGGGATAGATGTTGAGATCCTGGGCTTTGATTCCGAACGTCATCCGGGTCGTGACCAATTAAGCGTGATGTGGTTTGATCTGATATTATCGTCCGCGGAAGTAACGAATGTGGAGGTCGCTTTCGCTCTTGTTGATGGTGTCAAGGATGTTAGTATCACGAAGGGCAAGAAAAAAGGCCGCGGAAGAAAATCCTCCAGCCCGGTAAGCTCGCCGGTCAAGGTTTACTATGTCAGGGGGCTGGTGGACATCGATAGCCTAACTACGGATCAGATATTAAAGAGACAATTGCTTTCTATCCTCAAAGATCCTACGGCGATAACCGGAAACATCAAAGATCTGGGCAGGGCTTTGAAAGAATTCAGGCAGGCCAATGTCGGACAATCACGCAATCAGCGGCTCATCTTTAAGGTTATTGTCGGGGAGGATGGTCAAACCCGCGTCCTATTGGTTCTCTTTGCCAGGAAGGGTGATATCGATACCAGTAAGAGCACCAAGAAAGCCAAGCTAAAAAAGAAACTTGGGCTTTACGCGAAGATGACCTCTGTTGAGCAGCTTACAACAACGAACAGTATTGTTAAGCTTTCCAAGGATATTCTTAGCGAGGCTTCGGAAGAATGGGATGAGGTCATTTGCGGGTTCAAAGAAATCGAGACAACCGTCTTCGGAAGAATACAGGAAGCAAGAAATCTGTCTCACATTGCCGGCATATTGAAGGCCTTTATTGAGTTTGATAGGAACCTGAGGGACGAGGGAGAAAGATGGACGCTGTATCTCTTGTTGACCACTGTGATCAAGGCCGTGGAAACGACAGCCGGCAAAAAAGAGGTGGCGGCGCGGATCCTGGGCACTGACATAAGGAATAAGGGAGCTGAGAATTTCATCTCTGCCTGGACCGGTGCTGAGCGGAGGGTCATCCATTTCATCGAAAAAGAAACCTGTAAAGAGACTCCGGATTTTGATTTACTGATTCAGGTCATCAACATGATCGGGACCAGGAACATGTTCCAGGCCGTCAAAACAGGTTTTGAGAAATGGGCGCAGGAAGATACGGAGATGAAAGAATTAGTGAGAGAAGAACTGAGTGAGGCCGGTAAAGCCGTTGAAGAAACACTCCGCGCCTCCAGCCCGGTGGCGCGGTTTGCAGCGAAGACGGTTTCTTCGTTGCGCGAGTGTTCCAGGGAGACATCCGGTAAATCTTCCAGCCCTGTAAGTATACACATGGAGGAAAAGGTCAACAGATTAACGAATACTATGAATATAGATGAAGGTATTTCTATCGCAGATGAGAAAGCAGGCGGATCAAGAGGATCAATCGCGCCGCATTCAGGTTCGTCTTTTGGCAAAGGGTATATGAGGAGGAGACAATTTACCAAACTATTGTTGAGTTACGCAACCGTAGGAGCGGCAGCCGGTACAGTGCCTCTTATCGGTAAAATAATAAAAGTTATCGGCAGGTTTGCTCTACCAAATATAAGTGAAGCAAGGGCCGGAGAAATCACCCCATCTACCCGCAAGGATAACTGGCAAGTACGCTTTGCTGAACGGATGATAACAAGGATTAAGCGGGATATTAAAGGGTTTTTAGTCCCCGCAAACTATGAAGCAGGCTTAAACCAGAGTTGTCGTAACAACGGTTTAATGACCAAGATATTAAATATACTTGCCCGGTTCAAAAGAATAGATCCAAGATGGCTGGTCTTAATACGCCGGAATAAGGATGAATTATTAAAGTACGGTAAATGGAGTTTATCGAGATTAGCCGACACATTTTATATTTATCAGTTCCCGAATAAAAAGCAATTAACGGTATTTGGCGGATATATTGTTATTACTGAATCATGTCCTGATGAGAAGAAGATTAGGGCCAGGGTTAACAAGTTTAAAAAGGAATTGAAGGCGCATTATAAGAAGAATAACGGCAAAAATGACGTGGATGAACAGGCAGGTAGAATCATTACCAAGTTTATGACCGAAAATAAAGAAGCATATCTGAAAGAAATCCCAATCGGTACCATCGATGCGGTTGCTATGGGTTCGTCTCCAATCTCGAGTATTACGCCGGAATCAGAAATAGGGCGTCGCGCGAAACAACCGGAAGGCCCGGAGAAGGCGAGGGATGGAAAGAAACCTGAAGCTAAGGAAAAGAAGGCAAAGGGAGAAAAGGCGAAGGGTGCCGCTGAAGTTGCTGTCAGCGACGAAGGGGGTGAATTATCACGATCAGCGCGGAAAAAAGATAATGCCTCTTCACCCGTAAACGAAAATTCCGACAAGAAGATAACGCTCAAAGATATCGTTAAACGAGGCTTGATCCGCGCCGGGCCAAGTGTTCCAGCAGTAGTTGTGGTTGTCTTCGCGTCAATTTCCGTATTGCCGAAATTGTTTGCCGATTTAACAACCGGCGGATTGGTTGTCTTTGGAGTTGTTTCCTTAATCAGCTGGAAAATCTTACTGCCGGGCATTGTTGCCATGGCTATCGGTTCCTTGCTCATCGGGGCTAAATTGAACTATGGAAGACCGTTCGCCTCGATTAGAGCTAAAGGGAGGATCTTCAAACGGTTCTTCAAATTCGACGCTGTTGTTTCCTCTCAGTTTACCCCACAAGAAAATGCCGGTCAAACCAACCCGACTCAATTGTCAATGGTTGAAGGCATTCTGAACCACGTTAAAAGCAAAATAACTGATCCTATACTGGCAAATAAGACAAGAACAATCACCTTAATGGCGCTTGGCGCTATTATTGGCTGGAACCTCGCGGGGTGGACGGGAATCGCGCTTGGATTATTAACAGGCGCCGGGTTGCATTATTTATGGCATGCCGTAGAAAGTTTCTTCTTCAGCCATTTTATTCGCGCCACCAGACTGCAGCACACCTATCTTGATCTCAAGGCTGATCAACAGAAAGAAACTGAAGAGATCAAACAGTTCAGAAACTATGTCGAGAGAGCCTACGCAGATAGCGGTTTTGTTGACAAAGCAAGGCTCATTGCCAAAGAATTACGCCTCCGACTGACGCTGGCTTTCCCTGTTGTTTCCGGGATCATTCAGTTTGCCAAGGGCAGGGGAGTCATGCTGCTGGTGAGCTACTTCTTTACCACGGTGGTTCTGAACGCGGTAGCACCTGTCTTATTGACAACCTTCGGGATTGTTGTCTTACCTGAGTTTGTTATTAAAGCTTTATCAACTACCTTCACAGTAGTCGGTTTGCAATTGTTATCGACGGGTATCATAAAGGCCAAGATCCAGGAAAATTTTGTTAACCGTGAATTCGGCCTTAAATCCGTGGATGTTCGTGTGATCCTAAAGTCTTTGGGTCAGGGCGGATTTGAAGTTGAGAAAGTTAAAAAGGCCCTGGCTCTGGGAATCTTGAATGAAGGGATCGTTCCCGGGTCGAAAAAAGTGCTTGAAGCAGACTTAAGAGAAAGAGGAGAAACCCTTGTAAAGCTGTCCTGGTATCAGAAACTACGGGCGCAATTACGTTACAGAGGTTTGAGCCGCTTATTGGCGGTGACATTTGCCTTGACTTCACCCGTTGCTGCCGGTGCCTATCTTGCCAACCAGCTATTCGGGATTGGCCGTGGCGCGCAAGGCAATACAGTTGTTTGGATCGGTGGCGGGCAGCGGTTCTTGGGCAGTTTCTGGTATATGTCGATCATCGGATATGAAATTGACGCTGTTATCGGGGTTGGCAACAGTATCGCCAACACTGATTTTGTGAAAAACACGTTCTTAAACGAATATATCGGCGAACCGGTCAGGACGTTTGTGGAAAGTTTAGAAGGGAGCGAGTATGGCGCGATTGCTTGGGGACAATTCGGCATGGATCTGGTCATCAAAGAGATCGGAAGCATAAATCTGCAGTGGTCTGAGGCTTTACATGACTTTGCTTATGGGGATCAGAAAATTAATCTTTATAAGATTGCGGTCCAAAAGAAGGATGAGGGGAAAGAAGCCGGAGAGGAAATCACAAACAGAGAGGCGATCAAGGCGGCGTTGAATGAGGAAGATATTGGAAAACATGTGAAGGAGATTGAAGAAAGAGAGCTCCGTGCTTTGGGTATCAGAATAATAAAAGACAACAGAGGGTTATTAGAAAACAACAATATTTCCGGGGAATTAATCGACCAGGTCATCGAAGGGTCAATTCATTGGGCAACAGTTTCAGAGGATGAAACGATCTTCATCATGACCGAGCTTGGCCTGACATTCGCTCCTAAATCGACGCCGGAGAGACTGACGGCTGATGCCCTGGCGCAGTTAACGTTGAAATTGCTCATTGAATCGGAGGACAAAGCGAAGGATGAAAAGGCTGCCGCGGAGACGGATGCTGAGCGCCAGAAAAGAGAAGAGGAGAGCGAGGAGCTCTTCAGCCTCTATCCGGAAATGAAAGAGGATATTTCACTTGCCATTAATGAAACGTTCAGGAAGAACGAGGCCTTCTTGCGAAAGTACTTTACGGACGTCGCTGATTTCGCGCGTTTCATTAAGGCTATCATCAGGCGGGAAAGTAACTTTAATCCGACGGCGGTCAGCCATGCCGGGGCCGCGGGGCTCATACAGATCATGCCGGCGACATTTAGAGAGATCACAAGACAGCTTGGCGAGGACTGGACATATGTAGATATCTTTGATGTTTACACGAACGTCAGGGCCGGGGCTCATTATATTACCGCGCGCATCAGAGAATTTGGTGATTTAAGACTGGCGTTGGCCGCTTACAATTGGGGGCCTGGTAATATGTTAAACGCTCTTAAGGAGTCCATAGGAACAGGTAAGAGCATCGACCAAATTATCGCTTCTCTCAATGGCGAAACAAGGAAATATGTTCCGGCTGTCCTGAGACATTACAGCGAATACAAAGGAGCCGAATACGCCGGAGCTGAATACGATACGGACGGCCTGAAGAGAATCGTTCGTGCCGGCGGGAAAATGATTGCCCGTGCTGAGGCCAAAAAACAACTGGCTGATTACCAGACCCTCGAAGAATACCAGAAAGATCGGACGGCGAATATCACTCAGGTTCTTGAGGAGGCATTCGAGCAGACAGGAAATTCCAGCATCGCTGTCATTGAAACGAGGGCTGAGCCGCGAGGGCTTAGATATGGCAGTGATGGAATTCGGAACGGACCTGATGCCTACCTGGTTAAACTTGGTCAGCGCGTCGCGGAGATCACATCAGACGGTTTACCGTACCGATTACCGAAAGAGGTCGCTGACGGGGTCGCGGAGGCCTTCAAGGGTATCGATATTGGCGGCCCCGGTGTCAAGGCCGTCGTTGTCCTTGTTCTGGCGGAGGATATCATCAATGACAATAACCGACTGGAATCGGCGTTACTCGAACTGATCAATCAAACGGCCGAACAGGAAGAAGACTTGAATCTGGCTATCTTTGCTGATGACACGCCGGTCACGCCGGCAAACGGAGACTTTGTCAAATTTATTGCCAGGGTTATTCACGGCGGGACCAGGGATGAATACCATACTCCTGTCTATAACAATTACGCTGGTAAGGTCAAATTTGTTGATGACAAAACTATTGTTGTGGTTTATGAAGAAGAAAACGTAGGTGAGGTTCGACAAACCTTCAGGAATCTAGCGGTAGTGGGTGTTGAAAAAGGCGCCACGATCCAGACGGATGACCTGATAGGCCTTGCCGTAAGTCCTACTAAAACAGCCAAGGATGAACAAACCTATAGCATTGGCCTTGAAATTGATGGTGAAGGTGTTGGCCTGGAAGATATCTACGAAAAGGTAGTCGACGATATTCAAGATTTGTTATGGGTTAAAGGTGAAGAAAAAAGAATTGATACAGAAGATGATTTAGAAGAGATGCTTAAGGAGGTTATCAAAGAAGCCCGGTTGATAGAAATATCAGATGTTGAAGAAAAAATTGCTAGGGAAATTATATTTACTCTGATCGAAAGGTCACCTGAATTCCTGGAGGAGACACTCGCTTACAGTACGATTAAGAAAAAATTAGACATGGATTCTAAGGAAGAAGATCTGAAGGATGTTCAAAAGACCATCCGATCATTTATAGAATTCAGCAAACCTACCAGACAAAAAGCCCAAAAGAACGATGACGCGGTCTTTGCGGTGGTGAACAATGAAATCAACCGGTGGCAGAATGACACGGCTTATGCCGTGGAGCAAATGGATAAACTTTACAAAAAACTCTTGGCGAAAAAATATGGCAAGGAAACTCTGGTAAAACTCTTCGCCGGCATCGGGTATGATCCAATTCAAGGAGTCCTCACAGAGTCTTGGGATATCGGAGGCGGGTTTAACCTGCAGCTTGGGGTCTTGTTCCATTCTCGATATGCCGGGATACTGGACGATATCTACGCGATCCGAGGATTCAGAGATCTTAAAGGCCAGGGCGGGCTGTCACAATTTGCCGGGTATCTGTTCGCGGCACAATCGGTCGCGAACATTTACAACGCGCTTGTGAAAGAATATTTAGGAATAGATGAAGCAGGAGCTAAGGCTTACTTTACTGATCCCGCGACCTTTGAGGGCGCTTTGTTGAATATAACAAAGTTCGTAACCAGCCAGATTCCGGAAGAAGTCACGGAAGAGAATTTCAACGAAATTGGAGAACGGCTGAAAAAGACAACATACAAACTAACAGATCACAAGACCGGCTACACGGTTGACGTGACCGGGGCAAAACTGATTACCGATTTATTACGCAGCCTGCCTGTTGTCGGACGGCTGTTCGGGCCTGAGCCGAACAATGAAAATCCAACGATTTGGGACAGGCCTTTTAATGCTATGTATATCGCCGGTCTCAACGAATTGAAATTCTACCTGGAAGGGCGCCATAATAATGATCCCAGTATTGTCTATGCGTTTGCCCGGGAAGGGGAAGATTTAGCTGGTTACCGATTTAATCGTGAAATAATTGATGTCGGCGCGAATAATGAAGCTGTTATTCAACGAGCATTCAAGAAAGCTGGATTTGACAATTTTGAGAAGATCTTTCCAATGCTGGTCAGAAAAGGATATGTTGATAAAAATCATATCGCAACCAAAGATTTTGAAGGGTTTGATAAAGAATTTATAGAGGAGATTGGAGATCTTGTAAGAAAACAATTTAAAGGATTAACCAAAGAGCAAACTGAAGGTTTGAGTGAAAAGGAGATTCAAGAACTTAAAGAGGATCAAACCGAGACCTGGAGCAAGGAGCTGCTTGTTCAAATAGAGCGTATTTTGAAAGATTCCGCAGTAAAAGTTGCTTTTCGCGCGCCGCTTTACACGGATGATGAGATCCAGGAATGGTTAAATTCTCCGGAAGGAGCCGCGTACAACCTAGAAGATAAGCAGGTTTATGTCATTCAAGGCCGATGGATGGTTAATCAAATGGTCATCAACCAGAGATTATCCAACGGCAAAGTGCCGGCGGCCACCTTCAACCCGGATGGAACACTTAAGGATGAATTGAATTACATGCCGCGCACAAATACGATTCTCAGCGTCCTTTCTGACGGAACTACTTTTTATACAGATGCCCAGGCCGTGAAAAACGTCTTGCCGGAAGTGATGCTTGGGTGCGGAATTGTGGAGGATCGAGATTTCAGCGAGATTGTGAAAGATCCTTCCCTTTTACGAAAAGACCTTCAGGATAAAAGGCTTATCAATAGGAATAATGTCATTCAACCTAAAATGACATTCTTGGATAACGCGCAATCAATGGGATTATCAGACGGTCGGTATACGTTAAAGCAGCAAACAGAAATTTTTAATGTGCTCAAACAACTTCAAACTGTTCACTCAATGGTACGCTTTGGCTGGGGGCCGGTGCGCGACAGTTTCGGACACTATTATCATTTTGAAGATGATGAACAAGGGAAACTCATCGTCTTTAATAAACGTATTGATTTAGAGAGCGGCGAATTTGAGCTTATTTTTGATAAGGTCATCGGCACAGGACAAGGCAGGGAAGGTTTCACACAGGAGAAATTGGAATATGTCTGGGATGAGAAGAGGGAGATCGATCTTAAGGCAACGACCTATTATACCATTGAGGAGGATATCGCCAACATTAACGATACGGTTTACTACACTCGCCTTGTCAGTCGTGAAGGGGACACATGGGTTGTGAAGGATCCTGAAGTGGCGGACGAACGCCGGAAAGTAGAGGAGGTTTGGAAGAAAGTTATTCCGGAAGGCCTGCCGATGGTGACCGATGGAGGAGAGCTTAAAGACGGGCAGGTTGCGATTTATGTGGCAAGGAGAGAGCGAGAATCGCTGGCGCGTATTATCTTCGCGGATAGCGTAAAAAATCTTTACACCTCAGATGAAATTAACAACGAATATGTACTGCAACAGCAGGAAAGAGATATGAAGACAGAAATTAATTGGGTATTCAATAAGGAGAATCCGATTAGGGTGCGTGGTTTTACAATTGAACATAAAGATAGCATTCTTTCCGAAGAGCCGTTTAAGAAATTCGGCCTGGACTTTGAGGCTATCTTACCGGGATTGCGAGAAGCAGAACACGTCGGCGAGGATAATTATGAGGTTAATGCAGCCTTCTGGACATTAGACAGAAGCCGGTTCCCGGGCTATACAGAGAAACAGCTTAACCGTATTGAGGCGATCTTAAGAGACGCGATTGCACCGCCGGCTATGTTGGTACGTTCCGGTGAAGGCATGGGCGCTGAAGAAGTTGCCATGATCGAATTCGGGGCGGCGTATAATGCCAAAGATGAAATTAGAGGATTGGCTATAGGAACTGTTTCAGCGCAGCAGTTTGAAAAAATCGGGGTTAATTTTGAAACTATTTTCCCGGCACTGATTGAAAAAGGTTATGTGAAAGATGACCATTCGGTAAATCAGGAATTCAAAGAATTGGATGATGAGTTTAAGAAAAAATCTGAAGTCAAGGGGTTGACCGAAGAACAATTTGCCCAAATAGAGCGTATTCTGAAACATGCTAGCTTAGGAAAATATTACGCGCTTATAAAAGATAGAAAGGCAGGTCGTATGATACCGCTTTTGGATCCTGTAGCGGTCCGTAAGGTCCAGGCAAGTGTTCCGCAGCCGGAAGGAAAGAATCATGAACGTATCAATATGCAGGAGCTTACAGTCATGGAAACAAAGCAGTTATTGAGCAAAGCGGGTGTTCCAGAAAATGAAATCGAAGATCTTATCTCATTGGTGAAGACGCAAGAGAGGATTGCTGAAGACCGCAAGGCTTTAGAAGAATGGTCTGAACACCGTACCCAATTGCGGTTGAAGCTTGCCGGCATGAAATCAGCAAATGACAAAGCCGCTGCCGATCGTGCTGCTCGTGAGGTTGCGGATGTCGTGGCGAGCATGTGGGAGATCACGGTTAAGATGAGATCCGGAATCTTCTTGCAGGGCATTATCGAAGAATTGGCCCTTGGGCAGAATATGACATCGGCTGAATTGATTGCCCGAATCCGTCAGGAAGCGGTCGAACGCGGTATCAAACCTATGGATGTCTTTAAAGAAAAGGCTGTTGCGGTCATGAGTGACGCGCTCTTTACCAAAGAGCAGCAAGATTCTCTGGAAGAAAAGGTAAATGATATCACCGATGCAATTGACAAACTTCAATCGGGGGGTGCAGCCGGCAAGACAGTGTCAATGGCCAAAGTACACTTTGCTATTGACGATAACGGCCGTGTGCTTGCGACGGAAGATGCTGTTAAACAAAATATCAGGAAAATGCAGAAAGCTGCGGATGGGGAGATTAATAAGATTGACAACAACATTACTGTATTGAAGGCAAAATTAGGCCATGTTACTCCATATGCGTTTGACGATATCATTGCCATAGGTGTTACCGGTGCGGAAAGAGATGAGGCCAGGACCGCATTATGGAATGATTTACTCAGTAATGATTACATCAGAGGAAATGGAGAGATTACCTTTAAATTTGTTTCCCTGAATGATCACGCCGGCATGATATTAGGCGTGTTTGAAGATCGAGAGGAGGCTATTTATAACAGAATTATTGAAACGCATGCTTCCCGCGGTGGTGTGAAGTCGGAAGATAATAAAAAATGGTACCTTAACCTCTTGATGCCTGAGACGCGAGATGATGTTCCGGAAGGACAGGATAAGACGCAGAATCTGACAGATGCTGACATACATTTCTACCATGATGATGGGCAGTCTAACAAGTTTAGGAAAGGAAGTGGTGAACCTGATGTCAAAGGAAAGATTGCCCGCATCCAGGATGGCATTGTTTACTGGACCAAGGATGCCGGCAGACGGAAGGTTCCTGAAAGCTATAAGGATGGTACAGACACTGAACAGGAATTGTATGAGGCCTACGACTTTGCCAAGAGAATGGTCATCAAACAACGCAGGGATTTTGAGACAGCAACGAAGCAGGGACATAATGTAAAAATACAATTATGGATTTATCAATCAAAACGGGAGAGCAATCTAGAAGTATCCTTTAATACTCCGCAGGGGACTATCGGCGATATGGTCAGGTTGGAAGAGGCGCGTAAGGAATCTCTTATTGCAGATAAAACTATGTTGGAGGAATCATTATCCATCATCATCCCTGACGGAGCCGATGACAGGCTGGGGATCATTCCGGATCTGACGGAAGAAGAAGTGGACAATCTTAAAGGTTTAACTGATCAAGAGAAGAAAGACCTTGTCACGATTTCGCGGGCTACCAAGTACTGGGAAGGTGATCCGCAAGCTGCGGATGAAGAAGCCCGGTTAGGGCGATTGGCGTTTATCGTACACAAAGCCATCAGGCGGTTCGAGGATATGCAGACCAATGAGAACATCCGGGATGTGGTTGAGATAGGCGGCAGGTTTTATAAGGTTAAAGGCGAAGGCGGCCTGATTGAGCAATTTATTAATAGCCTGCGGGCGGAGATTGCCTATTATAACAATTTTGTTCGAGCTGAACTCGCCGCGGATAAAGCCCTTCAGGATGGGACATCATTGGGAAGTGATGAAAAAGTTAAGGCGCGTAAACTAGCCGCGAGAAACGAGGAACAAACGCTTTACGGCAACAGGTTAAATATCATTAAGGATTTCCGTACGATAGGGTTTGATATCTTTATTGAGGAATTTGGCAGAAGGATTGAAGGTATCTTAGATATCAAACACGACTTATTCCTTTTGGCTGTTCGGGCTGTTGAAAACCGTCCGAATGCCCTTGAGAAGTTTGCGCAAGCGGTTGACAGACGATTGGAAAGCACTTTTGTCAAGCAAACTGAGCGGATGGATGAATGGAAACTTGAAGAACTGTTAAAAGAAGCTGACAAGACAGTCAAAGAGAGGTTTGAAACGCTTGCCAAAAATGTGACACGATATAATAAGCAACGCGGCAAAGTGTTGGCGGCGATCAGCGAAGCGATGAGATCTGAAGGTTACAGAGATCATAATATCCTTGTGCGTGAAGTCAACAGCCGTATGCCGGAACAAAAAACAGACCTGATTCTCAATTCAACCGGCGATAAACTGCTGATTATGACGGAAAAGGGTGTCGAAGAAGCTAATCTATTGATTAACGGGCAGCCGCTTGAAGAACATATAAAGGTCCGTGTCGCGGAGATTGCCAAAACGGCTGGCCTGCGGCGCGAAGATCTCTTCGGAGATGGCAGTGCGACGATGGAACAGCAACACTTAGCGCTTTCCAATATCGGGATGCGCGGGCTTAATATTTACATCGACCGTGGACAGGCGGATGATCCGGGAGCTGCTGAGAATGAATGTGTCGGCGCGATTGTTGAGGTGACCAATAAAGAGTTCAATAACCTGATCGTTGACCTTGGCGTGTTCTATAACGAAGCAGTCAGTTTCCAAATTAATGAAGCAGAGACCTATGATAAAGGTGAAATAGTCGGTGACAGTGAGAAGGTGAAGGTTCTGCTTATTATGCCGACGGCCGTTGTCAGCAATGATAAAGGAACAATCAAAGGCGGGTTGGCCGGAGCGTTTAAGGTTTCGGATGACGGGGATGAAGTCCAGATGCTTGAAGGGTGTGTGAAGTTTGATGTGACGCCAAAGACGGCTTTTGAGGTCAAAATTGGCGGTGTCAAAGCTGAAAGTAAGGGGGAACATACGCTCTTTATTACTGATCCGTTTGGTGATCCGGCCCTTGATACCACTGTTACAATTCCGGTTGAGGTTTCCGAAAGCTATACCTTCATGAAGGCCACAATCCGCCACGCAATCAACGATAATATAAGCTTAAATATTTCCGCGAATGATATCCGCCACAGCTCTTTCCTTGATCTCATTGACGCCAGGCGAGAGACCTTCGGGTCAATGGGAGCGAACGCGAATATGGAGATTTTAGGTTCTACGATCTTTGTTACCGGTGAAACAGCCTTTGGCGAGACCCGGAGGAACAGCGTCTCGGCTAGTGCCAGAAGAGGCCCAGTCGGTGTATTTGCAACATACAATGAGATTAATAAGGAAATTGAAAAAACCCTGGGAACGAGCTACAACACCGAAGGCGGCACACGTTTTGCGCTGAGTGTAACTGAGAATTCATTGGGAGTTAGGTCTTTCAGTGGGGAAATGGCCGCGACTGTCGGTGATCGTACGGAGATTACCGGCCGGGCGGTTGTGGAGAATGGGAAAGTTAACCCGGGAATTAAGGGGACGTTATCGCTTTGGAATCGTAGAAATGAAGAAATGGATGCGCCGGTTAGATATGTCGATGTTAAGGAGGTGCCGGAATGGTTCAGGAAAATCTACCCGAGTTACGCAAAATTTGAGAAGCCGTTATTGGGTGAATTAGAAATAAAACGCCAAATGGATACTGAAGAGGCAAAAGAAAAATGGAACAGGATTGAAATGCTCGCAACGCGTGACGGGCGAGAAGTCAATTTAGGACTAAGAGCCGCGAAATTAAAAGAACAAGTCCTCTTTAGAAGCGCCGGTGCTGCTATCTTCCCGGAAGACGGTAAAATCCTGCCGATTGACACCGGAAAATACAGCGTGGCCCGCCGCATTGACTCTTTAGTTGGTAATCCTCTCATTGAAAAGACGGCAATCGGGTGGAGCTTTAAGGTTACTGACAAGTTGGATAATAAAGAATATACCGAGATATTGCCGGGTGATGCCATGGTTATTGTTCCGGAAGACGTCGAAGAGTTTGGTGACGTACTTGGGCCGGAATTTAAAGATCTTAAAACACCGGTAATTGTTGAAGCGAGTATTCCGATGACTAAACGAATAATTGAGATGGATGATAAAGGCAAGGGTTCTATTACTCTGCGGGGAGTCGGGATATTTAAGATTACTTACGACCATATTGAAGCGGTTACGGATGGTGATATATCCGAAGGTAAAGGCGCTGTCCGTCTAACCAAAGTACCTGGTAATAAGTATGATGTGCTTAACAACCCTGTTTTCATGATGGAGGTCTTTAATTTAACAGTCACAACCGATGACGGCCAAGAAATTACTATCAACAAAGATTCGAAAGCTTTGTTTAAATTGGGGCGCGAAGGGGAGAAACTGTTCAGGGAATTGACAAAAGATAAATTCGCGTTTTCATTTGAAGAAGGAACAAAGTACCACAAGAGAGATGAGACGGAGGCGAAGAAAAGCGACTATGATATTGCCTGGAATATTGATAAGGCTACAGGAGATCGTATTTTCTCCATCCCGGCTGAAGGCGCTAATTCTGAGCTGCCAATCTTTAAAGATTTTAAATGTAATGAGAGGGTCGCGGTCGACCTCAGTAGGGTCTACAGGAAAGAAATACGCGATCTTAGACGCGGCAAGACGTTTATAAACGGCAGGCCTGTTACAGACTATATTCTCAGAGAAGGGACATTACTTGAGTATCAGCCGTTTACGGAAGTTATTCGGCAACCTCTTACGAGCTATCACGGTTATGGTTGGTTCGGTATGAGCAAGCAACACGGCGGTGAGCATTTCAAAGAACCCGGCCGGGGATATCCTTACTTCAAAGATGCCAATGACAATGGTGAATATGATGAACATGAAGAGATTGTCTACTGGCCACAGTCCTATCTGGTTGTCGAAGGCTATGAGATGCTCAAATCCTATCCGTACTTTAAAGACACTGATCCTACAGGTGAATATGAAATGAGCGAGTATAGCACTATTATCTATAAATATCAGCCGGATCTTTCTATAAAGGGATATCGACCGCTTAAGAGCAATAGAATAGTTGACCGCGTGAGAGTGCTTCAGGGACAATTGGATGAGATTGATGAAACCCTTACAAAGATCAACGAGGCTCTTGAGAATAAAGGCATTGATCCGGAAAATCCGCTGTCGGTTCAACCTGAAGATCATTTAGTTGAGACACCAGAATCAATTGAAACGACGCCAACAAGATGGTTTACTCCGATTATCAATTTCTTTAAGAGTTTAATCGCCTTCTTTACGGAAAGTGAGACTGAAGAAACTGCTTCCCAGAGAGTTGAAGATCAGCCGGAGTTTGACAGAAAAAAACATATTCTCCTGACGAAACATCAGAAACTTTCTAAAGAAAAGGCCAGGTTTGAAACCGGAATTGAACAACTCAAATCTGAAGCGGAACCGATTGAACTAATTACGGGTATTCTGATGACAACAAAGGCGGGTAAGAATATAGCGGACAAGACACAGAAAAATGGTGTGATGGTTGTCCGAAAAGATGACGAAACCGCTTATTATGTTCCTCTTGATATGGACGATGAACTTTATCATAAAGTCCGAAAAGAAGGTAAGCGTTTCTTGAGAGTTGACAGAAAAGGGTACACGATTGCCCGCTATGCCTTTGACGAAGATCGTAAATACTCTGAAGTGGATGTTATGAAATCCGGGGAAATCTATAAATCTATGACATATAGATTAAATAGAGATGGCACCTTAGGAAAGATTTTGGCTGTTAACAATGTGGTTGTTTCCGGCATAGAAGGGATTGAAAATATCCCGTTTAAGATTGGAGAGGAAGACGCCCTTGGCAATATCGTTGAAAAGGAGGTTCTGGTTAATACGATGGTAAGTAAACGGCGCCATCATCCTGTTGGGAGTATTCAACGGTCAGTCGGGGTTGATCCGTCTACAGGCGAGGTCAACTTCGAGTTCTATTATAAACCAAAATTCCTTTCTGATAATGGTAACAATAAAGTACTGGGGCTTGCTATTATTGGCGAGAAGGAGCTCGCCCACAGGCCGATCTATTACTATAGGATAAAAGAAGATGGAAGTTATCAATTAGTTACACGATCTGGCGAATTGGTGACTGCTGAAAATCGTGATGATGTTGTCGGTTACGCCCAGAGCACGTATGAAACATTGGAATTGATTGATACATTAATCGCGAAATACCCGGAATTAAGTTTCCTGCGAGGCCGTGACCTGATCATCGCGCATGAATTACATAAATTGGATGGGGAAACGCGGTTCTTTAGAGGATTTATCATTGATCGGGAAAATAACAAGGTAATCGGTCAAATTGATGAGTTGCCGGAATACAAGAATAAAGCGATACCGAATTATGGATTTAAAAACAGATATATGATCGAATTTAGGCTGAAACATGAAGATGAAGTCAGCAAGACAGATCCGGCGCGGATTACTTACTTGGCGGAAAGGATTAATGATGAGTATATAGTCCAGAAGAAAGTTATTGAAGGTTACCGCGATGAGTTCAATTTGGATGTTAACGGAATCGCCGCATTTGAATTTAAAGAAAATGATACAGCTTTTGAGCGTGTCCGCAAGACAGCCGAAAGATTTGTCCGTGAGAAGGTGGGCGATGAAATCATTATTGATCCGTCCCTCCGTACCCACGCGGTTGCTCAAGTTGAAAAGGCCTTATTAAATGTGGCCAAAGAATTGCTTGAGCTTAAAGCGGATGACAATGAAAAGGCGGCCGAAGTAGCTTCTCAGTTTACTTTTACGGTATCACGCATGGAATTTACGGATGACGGCACCAAATTCTTCTTCCGCATTAATGAAGATCCAATGGCCAGAGTTTTTGTCTTTGTTTCCAATGATGATGATCCCGATACTGTTGTTAACACGAGTTGGGTTGGCCAATTTGCCAAACAGGCGTTTATTTATTCATATACAAATCAACTCTTCGAGGAAACAACTGAATTGAAGGCATACTCGAGGAAAGAACTTCTGCATGACCTTAAGTTAAACGGAAATCTGCGGGAGAAAATGGCTGATCTGCCTCTGGAGGATCATTTAAGAGATATCAATCGTCTGGGTATCTTTAACCACAACGAATTCTTTAAGGTCGAGCGCAAATGGCTGATTATTCCCAAAAATGGGGAAAAGATGGTTGCTCTGCCATTCTTGACCCGTTATATCGGTACCCGCGACCCTCTGGCCAGAGATTATGTCAAGCTTGATATGGAAGGGACAATACGCTTTCTTAAATATGAACATCATGTCCGCCCTGGCGAAGAAGGCGAAGTGCCGTTAGGGGCTTCTTCCGGTGAGGTTTCCTACGCGTCTGAGGCCGAACGTATCGTAAAGGTGGCCCAGTATAAAGGGGCCAGGAAACATATAGAAGAGTTTGTCTATGACGTGCCTTATGAATACAGGGATGGACAGGAATTGATTAACAGGAATATCTTAATCTTCTATAACTACTGTAATGCTATCACGGCTGAGCATTATGTGGATGAAGAATGGAAATTGTATTCACGAGATGGCCTGCCGATCTATCAGTCAAG
>JAGLQN010000128.1 GCA_023136835.1 Candidatus Omnitrophota bacterium
TTGAAGAAGTTCTATTGTTCATATCTACAGCGTTTTCGTGGCTATTCATCTTGGCTGCTTACGTCGGTGCTTTCGCATCTTCTTCGATATTGATCAGAGAAATAGAAGATTTTGAAGAAATTAAATACGACATCCTGTTATTCGGTACATTAGGATGGGTAGTACCCCTCTTCATAAATTTCACAGGGCTTGTCGCCATAGTGACCGAGAGTTTTTTATTAAACGCAATTATTTTTGCAGCATTCGGATTCGTAGTGTATACGATAGGTAACGCATTTAGTAAAGATTAAAGAGGATTAAAAAATGAAATATAAAGTGGTATTAATATTTTTATTGCTGATATTCGCATTCATAAATACGGCATCAGCAGTAAACGCATGGACACCAAATGCCTCAATTGTTTCAGGGTTATCAGATGTTGGAACTGACAGTGCTCCTACAGTATTCCTCGATGGTAGCACTCGAAAACTAATATCTGGAGATAATGATGGAACCTTTACAGGATGGGACTGGAATGGTTCTGCTTGGGTTTCTAATTCATCAATTGTTTCAGGGTTAACCGATGTTGGATTTCATAGTGCTCCTACAGTATTTCTTGACGGTAGTACTCTAAAACTAATCGCTGGAGATTGGGATGGAACCTTTACAGGCTGGTACTGGAGCGGTTCTACGTGGGTATTAGATGCTTCAATAATATCTGGGTTATCAGATGTTGGAGGTGTAAGTAAACCAACAGTATTTCTTGATGGAAGCACCTTAAAATTAATAGCAGGGGAAAATACCCCATTTGTATTTACTGATACATTGAATGGGTGGTACTGGAACGGTGCAACCTGGGTATCAGACTCTTCTATTGTTTCGGGAACATCGGATTCAGTTCAGGGCACCTCTCCGTCGGTGTTCACTAAGGACGGTACCCTAAAACTAATAAGTGGAACATATTGGGGAACTTATTCAAGCTGGTATTGGAGTGGTTCTACATGGGTATCAGATTCTTCAATTCGTTCAGGGTTATCTGATGTTGGTTACCATAGCACTCCCTGTGTTTATCTTGATGGAAGTGATTTAAAATTAATAGTCGGGAGTGAAGCAGGAATATTTGAAGGTTGGAGCGAACTAATCCTATACACTCTCTCAGGTACAATTTCAAACGAGAATGGTGTTGTAAATAACGCTACAATAACTCTGAGTGGGGCAGGCGGTTCCACAACTTCGAATGAAACCGGGTTTTATGAAATCACTGGAATAACGTCT
>JAGLQN010000129.1 GCA_023136835.1 Candidatus Omnitrophota bacterium
CTATTGAATATTGTGAAATATATGGGAGTTTCCGAGTTCAACTTTATCTTGTTAACAGTATCAATAACACTGTTCGTTATAACCTCATTTATGGAACTGGTAATAATACAGGTTCTGGTATTTATATAAATAATGAGGCTCAGTGGTCAATGCTTGTTTTAATAACAAACAATAAGATTTATGGAAACTTAATTGCAAATACAAATGCCAATTTCTGGATTGCTGGAAAAACCGATATGATTGTAAAAAATGTGACTGCGTATAATAATATTTTTGTCGAGGCTATTGAAAATAATATCAGAATGGAATCCACGACTGGTGGTAATCACATTTTCAAAAACAATATTATATGGCAGACTAATAACACGATATCCAGTATACCTAGTGGCAAGATGGTCTGTGACTATAATTTGTGGTCTAAAACCCCTGAAGCTGACGCCCAAGGACCAAACGACCCACCTTATGCTCTACCTAAACTCACCAAAACATCCGGTTGGAATAATTTAATTGGGGGAGAACTTATACCTGAAGATTTTATGTTGCAACCAGATTCACCAGCAATAGATAAAGGAACATACATTGATGGTATGACACATGATTTCTTTGGTACATCAATACCACAAGGAAGTGCTCCGGATATTGGTGCAGTTGAATATACCTCATCTAACCCCTGTGATGGTGTGGTCTGCGAGAATATCTGTATAGGTAAAGATTTGTGGTCTCAGAAATGCGTTGATGGATCCTGCATCCCCGACAAGTTAATTGAGAGTAACTCTCCCACCTGCGAGTATGACCTCTGTGATGGTGTTGTCTGCGAGAATATCTGCATAGGTAAAGATTTGTGGTCCCAGAAATGCGTTGATGGATCCTGCATCCCAGACCAGTTAATCGCGAGTAACTCTCCCACCTGCGAGTATGATCCCTGTGATGGTGTGGTCTGTGAGAATGTCTGTGCCGGGTTGGACCTCTGGTCCCGGAAATGCGTTGATGGTTCCTGCATCCCCGACAAGTTAATTGAGAGTAACTCTCCCACCTGCGAGTATGACCTCTGTGATGGTGTTGTCTGCGAGAATATCTGTGTAGGTAACGATCTCTGGTCCCAGAGCTGTGACCCTGGTACTGGTAATTGCGTGGCGAACCAGTTACTTCAACAGGATTCAATTAACTGCAAAATCCCTGACCAGGTACCTTCAGACGAATCAACAATCAAGACCTACATAATACTAGGCGGGTTTGGCCTTATGGGATTGGCAATGCTGATACTACGTAAAAAATGATAGAAAATATATAAATGGAATTGATCTAAATGGCTATATATTATGTATCCACAACGGGAAGAAATACCGATCCAGGAACTTTAGTAAAGCCATGGAGAACGCTTGCATATGCTGAGTCTAAACTTTCAAGCGGGGATGTTGTTTATGTGAGAGGGGGAGTGTATCAAGAATATTTCAAAATAGATGTGCCTGATGTAACATTTCAAAACTATCCGGGTGAATCACCAATTATTGATGGAAATGAAGAAATACCAGGAGAGTGGACTCCACTTGTGAATATAAATTCAGATGGTGTTACATTTGACGGCTTTGAAGTTCGAGAGAGTACTGGCCTTGGAATTAGCCTCTCGAAGGGTGATAATATAGTAGTAAGAAATTGCACTATACATGAGACATTTCGACATGCCTTAAGAGTTATTAATGGCGCAGACAATGCTCTTATTGAGAATTGTGATATTCATCATGGTTCTAAAAGGCGCTGGTATTACGAAAATGGTTATCCTACATATACTTCTCCGTGGCCACCTACTGTTTCAACTAAATATTGTGCGAATCCTACGTTTCGGAGTTGTAAAATCCATGACCCTTATTGGGAGGGGATTGATATAGACGTTGGAACAATAGGTGCAACTGTTGAGTATTGTGAAATTTATGGAAGTGCACGGCTTCAACTTTATCTTGTCAACAGCATTAATCACACAGTTCGTTATAACCTCATCTACGGAACTACTAATGGTACTGGATCAGGTATTTGGATTGGTAATGAGGCCCAGTGGGAAACGCCTATACTGATAACAAATAATCAGATTTATGGGAACCTAGTTGCAAATACTGTCAATAATTTCTGGATTGCTGGAGCTACTGGTAGGATTATAAAAAATGTGACTGCGTATAATAATATTTTTGTCGAAGCTAATGAATATGGATTTAGAGTTGAAGGTAGCACAGGTGGTGACCACTACTTTAAAAACAATATTATCTGGCAAACCGAAGGACAGATATCTAATATACCTGGTGGCAAGGTTGACTGTGATTACAATCTCTGGTCAAGGACGCCAGATGTAGATTCACAGGGACCAAACGACCCACCTTATGCTCTCCCTAAACTCACCAAAACATCTGGTTGGAATAATTTAATTGGAGGAGAACTTACACCTGAAGATTTTATATTGCAACCAGATTCACCAGCAATAGATAAAGGAATACCCATTGACGGTATGACACATGATTTTTTTGGCACACCAATACCACAAGGAAGTGCTCCTGATATTGGTGCAGTTGAATATACAGATGTTTCTGACCCTTGTGAGGGTGTTGTCTGTGATAATGTCTGCATAGGTAATGATTTGTGGTCCCAGAAATGCGAGGGTGGTTCCTGCATCCCTGACCAGTTAATCGAGAGTAACTCAGTAGCCTGCGGTTATGACCCCTGCGAAGGTGTTGTCTGCGATAATGTTTGCATTGGTGATGATCTGTGGTCCCAGAAATGCGTTGATGGTTACTGTGTCCCTAACCAGTTAATCGAGAGTAACTCCATTTCCTGCGGGTATGACCCCTGTGAAGGTGTGGTCTGCGATAATGTCTGCATAGGTAATGATTTGTGGTCCCGGAAATGCGTTGATGGTTCCTGCGTCCCCGACCAGTTAATCGAGAGTAACTCTGTAACCTGCGAACTCTGTGAGGGTGTGGTCTGCGATAATATCTGTGTAGGTGACGATCTCTGGTCCCAGAGCTGTGACCCCGATACTGGTACCTGCGTGGCGAACCAATTACTTCAACAGGATTCAATTAACTGTAAAATCCCTGACAAGGTACCTTCAGACGAATCAACAATCAAGACCTACATAATACTAGGCGGGTTCGGAATAATGGGATTGGCAATGCTGATACTAAGAAAACAATAGGGTATATTATGGCAATTGAAGATCTAACTATAAATTGGTTATCACGGTATGCTGGTATAGATGATTGTTTCGTCCAAGAAGGTGTTGGCTATAACGACCATAATGGAGTACCAAGAACAGGTAGTACAGCAGATGTATTAAATGCATTCTATCTTGCTCACAAAACAGGGAACGACAATGCCATAATAATATTAGGTACAACATATTCACAAATTTATATTATTAATAAAAACCAACATATAAACCCTAAAGATGTTAATTATGTCAATGCAATAGAAGATTATTGTTATATAGATTGTTTAGAAATTACGTGCCCAAATATTTGTGAAGAATACGATTTATATTCACAAAAATGTGAAAACGACATGTGTAACCTCTATGAATTATTAGAAGCTAACTCAGAAGTATGCGGCTATGATCCTTGTGTGGGTGTTGTCTGCGAGAATATCTGTGTCGGGTTGGACCTCTGGTCTCGGAAATGCGAGGGTGGGTTTTGCGTCCTTGACCAGTTGATTGAGAGTAACTCCGCGTCCTGCGGGTATGACCCCTGTGAAGGTGTGGTTTGCGATAATGTCTGTGCCGGGTTGGACCTCTGGTCCCAGAAATGCGTTGAAGGTGACTGTGTCCCTGATAAGCTCCTCGAGAGTAACTCTGTAACCTGCGGGTATGATCCCTGTGAAGGTGTGGTCTGTGAGAATGTCTGTGCCGGGTTGGACCTCTGGTCCCAGAAATGCGTTGAAGGTGACTGTGTCCCTAACAAGCTCCTCGAGAGTAACTCTGTAACCTGCGGGTATGATCCCTTATGTGAGGGTATAGTTTGCTCTAATGTCTGTTACGGTGCTGACCTGTACTCTTCAACATGCGTTGGTGGGATGTGTTTCATTGACCAGCTCCTTGAGAGTAACTCAGAAGTCTGCGGCTACAATCCCTGCGAAGGCGTCGTTTGTGATGATGTTTGTGTATATGAACGCTGGTCACAGAGTTGTGATACAGATACCGGTGACTGCGTGCTGGACCAGTTAATTGAACATAATTTAATCAACTGTAATATTCCTGACCAAGCTCCCCCAAACGATTCAACAATCAGCCCATACCTTATACTCGGAGGTTTTGGTCTTATGGGATTGGCAATATTAATGGCACCTAAAATAAAAAATAAATGATGTTTTAGGAGGATATCACCATATCAACATTTGAGATCGGAACTGGATATAAACAACCTGATTTTTGTACTGCACTGATTAAATGTGGCAGTAAAGTGGGTGTTGAATGTACTGAATTTATAGATAGTGGTGCTGGCGTTACTGTTTATCATCTGTACAATGTTACTGGGTGTAACTACATATCAAAAAGTTCATTAGTTGTTGATATAAGATATAAAGGTACTACCGAATGGGAATCATGGGCAACTTATACAATGGGGGGATATGAAGGGTTTACTTATTATTGGATAGAAATTGGTGGTGGGGCGGGTTTTGAATTTAGAGCCACATATAAAGGAATTACGAAATATTATTCAATAAATGAACCCTGCATCCCTAATTGGAAATGCAGTCAACCATTAGATGGATATGAAACAGATATAAATAATTGTGGTGAATCTGATAGATATAATGAAGATTGTGTTGACCCATGTGTGGGAGTAACCTG
>JAGLQN010000013.1 GCA_023136835.1 Candidatus Omnitrophota bacterium
GCGCAGCAGGTCCTTGGAAAGAGCTAAGAATAACTTGCTGGAAACCAAATTCTCACTGTCAAGATCAAAGTACCCTCCAATACGGACATCTTGCGTTTCCAAACGGATGTCGCTCAACTGGGCATGTTCTTTGTTAACTAAAAATTGAGCAGAAGCTCGCCCGAAATCTATCGCTTTAAGATCAGGCAAACGAAATGAATCGCCGAGCCAATTGAAGAACGAAAAATCGGTCAGGGTCCCATCATTAACGGTGATATCTCCGCTGAGGCTCAATTGAGGAACATTCGTAAAGTTCATTTTACTGGACATCCGGCCGTTAAACTTAGCAAAATGGATCAACAATTCTTCCATGGCATCCGTCTCAACATCCGTCAAGGTAATAAGAGAGGTGATCTTAGACGGGTACTGCGCTGAATCGATCCACATTCGCCCATTAAGCGATCCATCATAAAACGGAGCATCAATTTCAACAAGCTTAAGACCTTCTATTTTTGTATTAGCGGCAATCTTAACATCGCCAATAGAAACCTTATGTTCATTCTTGTTCGTCCAATAAACAATTTCTCCATCCGCAAGATCAATACTAGGGCGCTTATGCCGGTCAAAATAAAATGAAAGCCCCTGAATATCAACTCGCGCGGATTCCGGTGAAAGGCTTAAATCTTTGCGGTCGATAAAATCAATATAGGCTTCTACATTCGCGTTGAACACCCGGTCTTTCCATGTGCCGGACAAACTTATATCCGTTTTCTTGAAAAAGGTTTCTGTTCCTCCATAAGCGCGAGCGCCATACAAAGATAAATCGGCATCAACCGCAACAGGATCCTGAAGCAAAACATTTCCCTGGAGCGTGACGGGAATATTATTCAAGGTGAAATTAAATTTCTCGACATTGATCTTTGGAAAAGCTAATTCTACTCTTCCGTCAATATCAAGAATATATGTATCCACGTTGGATAATTCTTCATCTTCAGAGAAATCCTTAAAATACCGTGAAGAAGAATATTCATCCTCATCAAAATGCTTCTTTGCCGAATTCATAAAAGTAAACCCGTTGACTTTTACCATCCCGCCGCGGATGCTGCCCCATAATTTTGAGTGAAGATTCCCGCTTTTAAAGATCAACTGATCGATCTGTAGGCCATCCGGCTTCAACTGACTGTTCAACCTATACCACAGCGGCCAACCTGAAACAACACGCTCCATCTTCCCCGCCTTTTGACTTGCAAAGCGATATTGATCCACCCGGAAATAACCTGTTCCTTCCATGGAATTATTTTGAATTTTTAAAAGGAGTTCCATGGCAATATAATCGGGCTGTCCTTTCCGGTCAAAGTCCAGAAGGGTTTCTTTTATGCGGACCGTAATGTCATTACCCGGAGAGTTCCTTATGATCTCAAGAATGCCCTGGAAATTATCCTCGAGAAAGTAACTGAGCGCATAGTAATTAACTTCGGAAGGATACATGGTGACTTTCGAAACATTTAGAAATCCATTGAGAAGTAACTTAAAAAAAGAAAAGCGCAGAAACATTCTTGATAAGACAAACGAGGAGTTTCTTGAAGAAGCCTGATTTTGTTGGATCGCGATGTTATTGAGAACAATATAATTCGGAAAGATATAAAAGACAGGGCCAATGGATATGTCATATGTGAAATATCCATTAATTTCCTTTTCAATAATAGATTTGTTCACAGCCAAAGATACATTCCCGGCAATTGTGATCATGCAGATGATGATAAGGCCAAGAATCAGAAATTGTATCTTTGCCCTAGTAAGAAACTTTCGCAAAGAGTTTCCCTTCTACATAAAACTCAATTTTATCGATATGCATAACGACCTTGTAACTTTGATCTAGCGAAGACTGGTAGGTAATCTCTTTTGTTTCTCTAAACACAAAACTTACTTGCTGCAAATCGATGATCTGCTTTTCTAGTTTTTGGACAGATACTGCGTCCTGGTCCCTTTGTGCAATATTTAAAAGATAGGCAACCGCGTACAAACTTTCTTTCGAGTCGGGATACTCATCAAGGAACGCCCTAAAGGCCGCTGCGGCATCCCGGAAACCGGAAACCCGAAAGTAATACTCTCCTGTAGCAAAAAGCGCTTGTTCCCGGTATTTCGATATCGGATAATTTCTCAGCAGATCCCTATAATACATAAAGGCAAAATCTTCATGCCCAGCCTTGGCAAACTCAAATCCTTTTGAATAGACCTGGACCGCTCCGGGACCGAATCCAACACTCCCCAGCCATACAGCAACCAGTATTACCCAAATAGCACAGCGTCTCATAATACACCACCTTTTATATTCCAATTTAAAACTTATAATCAAACAACATTCAACACCTGAAATTTCATGAACCGGATATCGGTAATTATACCTTAAAATACCACTTGGTAATAGGCGAAACTGCATATATCCTTCGCGCTTAATTGTTTATCTTTGCCGAAGGCCCAATAGACAATACACCTGTTCTCCATTATCCCCAACAATTTTAGCGACAAATTCAAGATCATTAAATCGCGTCAAAACAGCGGCCGCTCCCTCTTTTCGAATAAGAGTCGTCATGATCTCCAAACCTGAAACACCAGCCGGAGGATAATGAATGCCGGTCATCCGAATCTTGATCTTCTCTTCCACACTGCCAAACTGTTTAGCTTGGATCCGGGTCACAGACAATTTCTTCCAGTTAATCTCTAAATCCTCCGGGAGCGTGTCAAAAGAGGTGTGAACAATATCCTTGTCTGTAAGAGCGATGACCTTATAACCGTCAGGATAATCCTCATCCCAATATTGAGCCTTCTCCTCAATCACAGAGCTTACCGAAGCACGCATTTCATCGATCACACCCTTATCCGGCCCCAATAAAACAATACCGATTACCCCTGCAACCAAAAGCACAAGAAAGAATATCTCTACTTTGTGATTTTTTAAAAATACCCCGAATGTAAATCCGGCAGGAACATAGCCCCTTTCATCCCGGCTTGCTTTCCGCTGACGTTGCCCCTGTAACTGCCGATGACGCCGTATTTTCCTCCGGCTTTTATTTTCCCGGGATTTTTTCAAAATAAACTCCAATAATAATCAAGCTAGATTTGTTCATGTAAACATTTTTCCAATATAGCATCACACACTTCTTGAGGGCCGATAGACTTTAGACATTGGTTATCGCGACAAGCAGACCTGCGATGATTATACGCGGACAAGCAAGGAGAACACGGCAAAGACGAGTAAAATATGTGAACATTATCACCCAAAGGTGAAAAAACACGCGGGCTTTCCGGGCCGAAGAAAACGAACTGCCGTATCCCCGTCAATGATGCTAAATGCGCCAAACCAGAATCGTTGGTAATAAGAGCATCCGCCATAGTAAAAAGTGTTAGCAACTCGAGAATTGAAGTTTTACCGCTTAAATCAATGCATCTCTTTTTCTGCAACGCGTCCAGAAGTAGTTCCCTTGTTTTATGTGGATATTTATCAGTACCGACAAGAATAATATAATTATTTTCCTTTTCAAGAAACCTGCGAGCCAGCATGATAAAATTATCTAAAGGCCATTCCCTTAAAGGAATCCGGCCTTCGCCGGGATTGACGAGGAACAACCTTGAACCCTCAGGCGCTCCTAGTTTTCTTAATCTGCTTGAGATATTTTTCTTTTGTTCTTCCGTCGGAACAAATTGCGGAAGAACAGTTTTGACACTATTAGAATCCGGCACATATTCCGGCGTGTCTTTTTTTAGGCCCTTCGACACCTGCGCCATGGAAAGAAATAAATCGGCAATATGAATATGAGGATTATATTGGATTTTATGCGTTGCCAGGCCTCCTCGATATAATCCTTCAAACGTGTATCGATAAAACCCGATTCTTTTAGACGCGCCGCTCAAATACGAAATGATTGCCGTAAAACGGGAAAAGAATTCCAAGTCATACGTTACGTCTATTTTTTCTTTCCGTATTTTAAAAAGTGTCGCGGCGACATCTTTCATGAACCCGCAAAAAGAATCATCCCGAATCGTAAAAACATTCCTAATAGGAACACTGTCTAAAACATCAAATATCGGCTTATTCGACGTGAAGGCAAGAAAAAACATTTCAGCCTTGGGATATTTTTCCTTTATTCGACATATTAACGAATGGGATAAAAGAATCCCGCCCATTTCCGACGGCTTAATAAATAAGATCTTCTTCGGAGAATCATTATTGGCCATCTTAGAGAAAAATAGGCCTAAGACAAAATTTATTACAGTCAGTAAAAAACATAAAGGTATCCCCATCCAATAATCTAGTCGCCGCATAAAGTTGAGGATCATTCCTTTCCCCTTTTCCTTTTTGAGAAAATTAACCGCGCTAAATCCAAAACCGCTTCAATTATGACTTTCAAACCAACCCCTTTTTGCTTTCCTTTTAGTCGCGGGAAATGTTCAATGGGGATTTCAATTGTCTTATATCCTTTTGTCTTCGCTTTTATAAAAACACTTGTATAGAACGCCCCCGCGTGACAAATCGTATCATCAAAATCCAATATTTCCCGCCTAAACAATTTGAATCCGCAGTTAACATCCTTTAATCGTAAACCAAAAAGCAAACAAACAAAAAAGGTATACATTTTTCCGATAAAAATTCGATAAAAAGGATCCGCCCTCTTATAACGATAACCGGTAATAATATCGTAGTCTGAAATATTGTTAACAACATCGTTTAACGAGTTTATCTTAAACTGCCCATCGGCATCCATCATAAATACCCACGAGAATCGCGCTTCTTTAGCCGCAGCAACCATCGCTCTGCCATATCCCAGATTCTTCGGATGCGTTATAATTTTGAGACATTCAAAACTTTTTGCCAATTCCTCAAGGATATACGATGTCTGGTCGGTACTCCCGTCATCAACCACGATAACTTCATATTCCTTAAACACTTCCTGAAGCCTGAGAAAATCAACTGAATCTTGAACCGTTTTTTTGATGTTACCCTCTTCATTATAAACAGGAAGAATGATCGATATGGTATTTTTATTTCTCATGGGTAATCTATAGAATCCCTTGTCGCTCCTTTTATAATAGCGACAATATTATTCACAAAGATTTCAGATCCTTGATAACTAAAATGGCAAATATCACGGAAATATTTCCCGTTTTTCGGCAATAATTTTTCCTGATCAACAAAGAAAATATTTTTTTTATTATCATTCGCTGCTTGTCGAATAATCCTGTTATGCGCTTCAATTCCGGCGATAACATTATCCGGCTTACCCCACAACTCGATTGGAAAATGATGCCCGTCATAATCTAAAGATTTATTTTGAAATTTATCTTCAGAATAGTCTTCGGGCACGTAATAGGCAAAGGTCATTAAAAGGATCGGTTCTTTTCTCAATTCGGCCATTTCAATGACTCCATTTAAATTTCGGCCGAATGAATCTTGTGACTTTATCACCAACCCGTATTCCAACCACTCCTTTTCTGGTTCATCTTCCGGAACAAATTTATATATCGACAATTCTTCCAAAAACCGTATAAACACATAATTCAATGTAAATGGCACGGCGGAATATCTGATGATCCGCCTTTGCCTTTCATAGGAATGTATATGACTATACCATATATAATGCGAATAATCTTCCCGGAAAGACTTCGGAGGGCAATTATTGGCTCTAGTTTCATTTATCCCATTATAGAATAAGACCAGATCAAATCGGATGTTTTCCGAATACTTGTACTTATAATAGCTATCTAGAGATGAATGCCCCTTGACAGAAACGTTGTATATATTGATCTTTTGTCGCGTTTCTTGCGCGAGTTGTTCTTCTAATATTTTCTCAATATCAGTCCTATCACGACTGAGCGCGCTGCCCCCTAACATTAAAATATTGAAAGACTCATCATTTTCAAGAGGATCAGAATCATGAATATTCCATAATTCCGGATAAAAAACGTAGATAACTTCCTCTGGATGGAAAAAAGAAACCTTGAATTTTATTTTCCAAAAGAGGCGCGCTGCGATCTCGATCGAAACGAGTATAATCAGCGTCATACAAAATAAAAATAGTATGTCGTGCTTTTTTACAAAAATTGTTTTCATGCCCCGTCAGCTTTTTTTCTTAGCATCTTTTTACCATGCCAGAGATCTTCATCGGGCTTCATCCTCCTGGCGCGGTAAAGACTATTGTATTTTCCGGAATGGAGCCGAACATAACCTTTTTTGTGCAGTTCCATCAGTATTTTCTTCCACTCCTCTATTTCATCGTGCCCCCTGTGCCATACAAGCACATAATCCGCTTCTTTGACAAGATAATATCCCTCATGTTTGAAATTTATTGGAAAATAATTAAACAACGCTTCGTAATTTGCGAGATACACCGCCCCATTATTCAAACAGAAATAACTCGGTAAATGTAAAAATGGACCTACATAATCCAACTCCCCCAGATAGTCTGATGGCGCATTTGTTTCGTTAGGATACACTGTGAAGGTTGTATGGCTTTCCATTAAACCGGCACTTGACGTCATTTCTATCATTTCTTTGTTTAAATAGTAATAAGCATAAGCATTGGAACTAAGATGCCACAACGTTAAAACAATAATGAATCCCATCATTGCACGTCGGATATATCTATGAAAATCAACATTGATAAACGGAAGAAGCACAAGAAAGATATAAATATGAATCCGTTCATTGATCCAGTTTCCACCGGAACCACCGGGACCAATTGTGCGCGGCGCCATAAAATAAAGGGCTGTTAGAATCCCCGCCATTAACAAAAACTGCCATCTCCCATTCATCGCTATAGAGCATATTTGCTCCCATTTTGTCTCCCGGCTGATATCACTTGACACTGCCTCACCTTGAAATGTGCACGCCTCTCTAATTCTGCGGATGAGAGCCAAAAGAAAAACAACAATAAAAAAATATATTAAAATCCGCGCAATAAGAGCTTGCCCGCTGCCAAATGAGACAATGCTTCCCATGCTAAAGAAATATTCCAATAAATCTAGAATATTAGCATACGAGCACTTGTATGCGCGGATACCATTTAAATAGTAGGCTGCCATGATTAAATAGGCGGGCAACATAAGAACCAAAAACAATAACAATGGCCTGAGCTTCCCTATGAGAACCTTCAAGGTGTTAAACGCACCGCTATTGCGCCCCTCATTCTGGTATCCTAACACCTTAAAGCAAGCAGAATAGAATGCAAAGAATGACAATGATAGCACAACTAGAAAATAGGACATGTAGTGACAAATATAAGTCCCCAATAACAGCATATACAACACCACGCCATTAACCAGGCTCATTTTGTCCTTATGTTTCCACCAGTAACCCAAAGTGAAAAAATACATCGAAAGACTCAAGACAAAATTATAAAAACCCATATGCAACGGAAAACTATAGGCGTATATAAATCCAAGCAGACCAAAGATTGCCTTACCTTTGTCGACAGCATCTAAAAAATAAAAGAGTGACAGGGGCAGCAAAACAATGCACAGGCTCAGTAATATTTTTTCGCAAACAAGGGGCGGGACCACATACATCAACAGCATCAAGAGCGCATGGGAGGTCCAATTGGGAAAGGGTTTCAAATTTAATTTGAAAATCTTCCGCAGTTTGTAGTTTTCATGCTTGTGGTAATCTTTTAAGACATAAGCGTTATAAACGTGACTGATTCCGTCTTGAGTGGGGATAAATTTAAAGATCCAGATGGGTAAAAGATGCACCACAAACAATACGATAATAATGACGTGTTTTATTGAATATCGGCTATTCATGACAGCGTTATTAAACGTCCTAAAAAGAGCTTTATGCCTCTAAATAAAACACCAATATTTTCCTTCCGCAAATAGGAAAATCTCAAATAATATTTAAAATATATTTTGCGGATATACGTGTCTATCTCTTTATTCGAATTGATATTGGGCAAGTAAACATCACTGTGCTCATATGGATACACCTTGTGGAACGAGACAAAATTTGTATCCAGTTTCTTGGCAAACTGAAAAATTGCCTCCCTATCCGTAGCTGTCTCTCCCATAAATCCAAACAGGAAAAACGCAAGCGTTTTAATGCCCGCATCCTTACACATTTCTATCCCTTCTACTAATTTCTGTTCTGTCGTGTTCTTGCCGACTAAATCAAGAAGTTTTTGCACGCCGCTTTCCGCCCCAATATGGATTAATTTACACCCTGCCTTCTTCATCTTATTTAGGGTTTCCCTATCCAAAGAGTCAGCCCTTGTTTGACAGCACCAGGTAAAATGATATTTCTTGACTATAAGAAAATCACAAACATCCCTGACTAACCCCTTATATGCAAGGAATTCCAGATCCATAAAATAACCTGTTGTCACACCACATTCTTCTATAGCGAACCGAAGCTCCTCACAAACCTGCTCTTTCGACTTAGTCCTAAGCCTAGCCCCGTACATAATCTTGTTGCAGAATTTACAGCCGTAATTACACCCTCGGCCCATTTCGAATATAGCAAAATCCTTTCCTAAGATTTCATAAGAATATCTTTTCGCATCCAAAAGATGGAATGCTGGAACAGGAAGATTTTTTAAATCAAAATTACCGCCATCGGGATTTGATACTATTTTACCGTTACTGCAAAATGAAACACCCTCAATTTCACTTAAATCTTTGTTTTGACAGATATCGGCAACAATATATTCAGGGGTGCCTCTTATAACAGCTTTGGCTTGAGTTTTATTAAGGATCCCCTCGATGTCTACCGTCCCATGATATCCCATGACATAAAGCTCATCAGTTAATCCTCTTATATGCCGGACTGTTTCCAGGAATGGCGCGATGTCAATATTAGGGCATTGCCACTTATCCAAAGAAGATGAAGTTATAAATATTTTATCGAATCCTTTAACATGGGATTTAATGTCCTTCGGCTTAATACGCAGGGCATGCGCGTCTAGAATTTCGACATTATCCCCCTGCTTTTCCAGGATAGCAGCGCAATTCGCCAAAGATAAGGGCGGCCAAATACGGTTATATGTATGCTCACCCTTGCCGTAAGGATATGGCCAATAGGGTTTCACAAGTAAGATTCTACTCATCTAATTTACCCCACTAAAATCCTTATTAAGAAAACACTCCTTCTTTCGAGGCAAGACTGCCAAAAGCGCAATACGGAAAATGTATTTCATCAACACAATCGTGCAGCGCATATTAAATAAATAGAACCCCATAAAACGCGCGCCATGACGGAGAATATATTTTAAACGAAAATAAAACGCCGTTGTGATTGTATTTTCCAAATACCGCCAGGCATCTGCATCTTTATGCCAAAGATACGAACTGTGATGGGAAAGAAGGGAAAGATCCTCTCTGGAGAGATCCATCTTCATCTCATCATAGAACTTAGAACCGGGATAAGAACAAAAAGAGTGGATCTTGACTATATCCGGCTCAACCGACATAATGAGTTCTTTCGTTTGGATAACATCTTCTCTCGTCTCCCCTGGCATTCCGAGGATGATACATGCGCTGGTCATAATGCCTAGTTGTTTTGTATACGAAAAGAATTGTCTCGTTTGCTGCCTCCAAGAATCAGCATGTCGGGTCTTTCCAATCTTTTTTATAATGTTTGACGATCCGGACTCGACACCGCAACGAACATAAAAGCATCCCGCGCGTTTTATCAACGATAACATCTCATAGTCCACATCGTCTACGCGGACATGAATACCCCATTTGACATTAACTTTACTGGTGATCATTCTATTGCAAAGATCCATGACATATTGCCGACTGCTTGAAAAATTGTCGTCGGCAAATTCTATGATATTGGCCCCTATATTTTTTAGATATTGTATTTCGTCAATGATACGCGCTATATCCCGTTTTCTGTACTCGTTCCCGTATGTTCTTCGTATCGTTTGCGTACAAAAAGCACAGGAATTAGGGCATCCATATGTCGCAAAAACCCTCCCCCATATAAGCCGATGAGAACAGGGCACCGGCATAATATTATGGTATTGCTTCATCTCCTGTTTTGTTTTCGGCACCAGCGGAAGATCATCAATATTCTTGATAATATGAAGCCTTGATAATTCTTTTGATGTTGAAGCAAAAATCATCCCATTCTCAATATATCGAACAATACTTTCAGTCGGCTCACTTATTGACCGAATCATCTCAGTTAACACAACCTGATACTCACCCCGTATGGCATAATCGATAGGACCCCCCTCATAACACAACTGTTGGGTGCAATAGGTCGCAGCATGCCCGACGACTATACTGATCATTGATGCTTTTCTTTTCTTGATCTCACCGCATAATTTGATACAGTCATCCAAATGACCACTGTCAGCAGAAATGACCGCGATACCGCAATTCATGAAAATAAGTTCATTGACTATATCTGATAAAACAGTTTTCTCAAGACGCTGATCAATAAGAATAGACGGTATTTGATATTTCGCCTTAATCAGCTCTTTTACCTGCATCAGGAAGAACGGCGGGATAACATCACGGGGGAAGCAATCTTCAGTATATTTGCGTGCAACTCTAATAAACGCCAGACAGTTCAATTTTTACTCCTATACCACATATTAGACTCTTCTAACAAACCATTGATCTTTGGGTTCATTGAATTAGAAATCTTTTAGGTGCGCCATATTCTTGAAATTTCCACAAACTCATGTCGCCATCGATGATCATTCTTATCAAAATACAGAAAAGTTTGACCTGATTAGTTGCAATGGCAAACCATTTTATTAATAACGGATGTTTTCTTAAAAAGCGATTTTTCAGAACTGTCGAGATCAGCCTTCTTGGCAGAAAAGATTTTGATGTAAGCGAAATAACACAGGCTATAAACAATTCTTCCTTGCTTCTGGGATAGGAAAGACTCAATCTGAACTGATGAAAGGATTTGGTCGCATGCCCTTCAACATCCTCAGGTTTAATGATATCCTCACGCAAAAGTCTCTCACAAAGTTCCGTACCCGGAAATACAGTTAGCGAGTATAGAAACAGATCAAAAGGTCTGGGCAATGTGAGTAAAAATTCGACCAGAGCAACTTTATCCTCGAATTGAGATTGAGGATTATCAAGTATGATATCATAGACGACATGTAGATTGAATTCTTTCGAAATCAGAGCAAAGTTCCGGATCTTCTCTAAAGACAATTTTCTATTATAGTCCCGACCTGATTCCAAACAGGAGACTGTCTGAATGCCTACTTGAACCTTCTTCAAACCAGAATCTTTAAGTTTTTTAAGGTTTTCTTCATCTAAGCATTGAACATTAAATAGAATCTCAAAAGGTAAGCCCACATCCCTCGCATATAAAACACAAAATTTATCGATCCATTCTTTGGGGAATATGAATGTATCATCGTCAAATTTTATTTTTTTAATTTTTTTAAGAGTGCTTAACGAATGGCTGATTTCCGATACAATGCTTTGAGGGCTTCTGAGACGATGATAGTGCTCGTTTTTATAAATTTTTCGCATGATACTATTATAACAATAACTACAATTGAATGGACATCCACGAGAAGCCGAAACTCTCAATTCTCTTGCATTTGTCAAAGGATCTTTATATTCCAGCCTTCCTTCAATGAAATATTTTCCCTGATTGCTATAATCAGGAAAGGATAGCTTATCCAAATCGCGAATAAGGGGTCTCATATCGGCGATAACAATACTATTATCTTTTTTGTAACAAATACTCTTGATCCCATCCAAAGAGCGTCCCTCTTTAAGCGCATTTGCCAACTCAAGCATTGTTTCCTCACCTTCGCCCCTACATACAATATCACAATAGGCAAGACATTCTTCTAAGCATACAGTCGCATGAATGCCGCCCCATACAATCTTGGCATCTAGAGTTTTTTTAATCTTTTCGGTTAAATTCTGGGCAATCTTCAGAAAGGGCGAAGTAAAACCCATACCAATCATCGAGACATCAAGTTCTTTAAGAAGAGATCCGAGTAGGCTGATCTCCTTCTCACTGGGATACTGGATATCATTATTTAACCATTTTTTAAAGAAAATAAGATGTGTATTAAATCCATTCTTTCTCAGTATCGAATTAATGAACCTTATCCCCATATTTTCTACGCCATAAAAGGAAATTAGTGCTATATTGCCATTCGGTCTACTCATTTTAAGAAAGGAAATTGTTTCTGGCCATTTCCCAAAGGCATTTTGCATCGTTAATGAGAAAACTGACCTCGGCCCAGCAGGGCCTCATGCACCCGGAGCAATGATGGATCAAATCCAATCGTTTATTTTTAAATTCGCCTGATGCAAAAAACCCCTCGAAATCCGTATTGCAAATTGACATTTCAGGTTTGAATCTATGACATATTGAAAATTCCCCGCTGGGATTAATGGATAAATACAAACATCCGGCGTCACATGGCCAATAACATTTTCCGGACTTCAAATATCGTCTGGAATTCTCCAGAAAACGCGAGGAATTAAAGATGTTCCCCTTACCCTTCTTCTTCTCTTGTAACAAAATATCGTAACTTTTATCGATGAGTTGATGGTCCTCTTCTGTAAAAACAAATCTAGAATCATTACTATTTTCAATTGGGATAAATGAGATATAACATCCTCTTTTTTCTGCAAATCGACTTAATTCCGGAAGTTCCATAATATTGAGAGGAGAAACCACTGTATTTATAAGTATCCGGTTTCTTCGGGGAAGTAATTCGATGAATTGGTCTAAAGCCTTTATGATATCGTCCCAGGAACCTTTTCGATCATAGATGTCATCCTGCTTATTCGAATTTAAGGTGTCTAATGATATTGAGATATCACTCAAGCCTGCATCGACAAGTTCTTTAATAATATCTTTATTCGCCAATATTCCATTTGTTAACAACCGCACCATTAGCCCTCTTTCTCTTAAAGAACGGATAATAACAGCAAGGTCCTTCCTTAAAAGAGGTTCCCCTCCACCAATACTCACGTAGATTAATCCCAAGGTCCTTAAACGGGTAAAAATGTGTTCGATCTGTTCGACGGTCAGTTCGTCATGCTGTCGAGCATCCTGATAAATAGAACACATTTTACAGCGCAGATTGCATCGATGGGTAATGCCATAATGCGCATATATGGGTCTGTTCCTGAAAATGAAGGCGTTGAAAAACTTAGATATATTTGCGATCGTCTGCAAGAGCAACCTCATAAACTAAGTTCACTTTCCCGTAAAAGGAAAAAGAACGAACCTGTTTAAATTGAAGACCTTCTAAAAGTTTGTTAACGACATAATTCTTCCTCTGCGTCGTCACTTTTACTTTGAAAACTGACATCTTGTGCAGTTGATCTAGAACTGTTTTAATCAGTTCTTTTGAAAGCTTTCTTTTACGATAACGGGGTTCGATCGTGATGAATAAAAGCTCCGCATGAGTATCATTAACCAGGGTTTTTTTTGAATAAAAAAATGACTCTACTAACTGACATAAGAAGTGAGGGTTCCTGAACAAACCCGCTAAAATAACTCCCAAAAGTGCCTGCATTCTTTTTTTCAAAATTTCATTAAATAATTTTTTAGTATTTGTTGAGGCCGTAATAAATCCTGCGATCTCGCCGTCTTTTTCAAATACATAAGATATCTCATATTTTGAACAGAGCAATCCATCGAACATTATTGATAGAAATTTTTCATCAAGTTTAGCAAAAAAAGAATCGAACATATAATCCATATATAGTTTTACGACATAATGAATATCCTCTTTTCGCATTTGTCGTATCATTTTTTTCCTTTAAGCTGATTCCAAAATTTGTGAAAAAGCAAATAACATATCAGATTCAGAGACTGCAAATACTTTACCACCGCATCCCAACTGCGGATCTGAGAAAGATGCCGCCAGATTATGACGGGGCGCAAATAAAATGATCGATAAAATCGGTGCAATGTTTCAAATAAATATTCTTTGTCAAGCCCGTTTGGAACGAAAATCGGTTCCCAATATGAAAATTCATTATAATTATCCGCAACAATGGTCCCGTAATCCTCATAAATATCATGCTGGGGGGTATTCATCATGGGGGTATTCATCTGAACTGTAATATCCTTAAATGGGAGAGATTTGGCAAAGCGGATCGTTTCCTCAATCGAGGCTTTGGTGTCTACAGGATGGCCGACCATAAAAAAACCTTTGGGTCTGAGCCCAATTTGATGCGCCCATTGCGTAACATTCTTGACCTGTTCTTTTGTTATACCTTTTTTAATAAATTTCAGTACCTTTTTATTTCCACTCTCAACACCCAAGCGTATACGCCAGCAACCAGCCTCTTTCATCTTCATTAAAAGTTCTTTTGTCGCTACATCGGCCCGAACAGTACATGTCCAATTGACTCTTACATTGCACCTCTTCATTTCATCGATAATCCCTTCGACCCGCTCATGACTGACGGTGAAAGTAGAATCTAAAAAAGCGATATCTCTGGCACCATATTTATCTATTAAATGTTCCATTTCTGAGACAATATAGGCCGCACTGAAAGATCTATATCGTTTAGTAAATATACTTTTATCGCAAAATATGCAACTATAAGGACAGCCTCGGCTTGTAATCATGCCCAGTTTCGGCAAACTATACTGATCGTTTGGTTGAGGTCGGTAACGTTCCATAGGCAATAGATGCCTTGCGGGAAAAGGAAGACTGTCGAGATCCTCGATAAATTCTCTGTCCTGCGTAAGGAATACGCGATCTTCTCGGCGTAATACCAAACCTTTGATCCTATCCAGGGCTTCATTTCTATCCAGAGCCCTCAGAAGCTCGAGAAAGGTTATTTCCCCTTCCCCTTTTATTCCCAGGTCAAAGCACTCGAATGAAAGGGCATGTTGAGGATTCGCGCTAACATGGGGTCCCCCTATTACCAATTGCGCATTAGAGAAGTTTTCTTTTAGTATGCGAGCGGCCTCAACAGCACTGTCAAAAAGATTGGTTGTTGCTGTTATCCCGATAACATCGGGTTCAAATCTATTAATCCTATCAATGAGAGCTGATATTGAGATTCTCTCAACAGCAGCATCAATAATAACAACTGGAATCTCCTCTCTCTCCAAAACAGCCGCTATATACCCAAGCCCCAAAGGTGGTGAGTTAAAAAATAAATTGTTGATCACCGGTAGAATACTTTTCCCTTCTCGGCAACTAAGAACCGGTGGATTAAGAAGCAACACCCGCATTTTCTATCCTGTATATAACTTGCGTTTGCTCAGATCACCTTCAATTGGATAATAGCAAAAATTTCCGCAATCGATTTTGTATATTTGCTTGAATATTTTCCTGGTCAATGTGTAGAATTCCTCTTCCTCAAAAGAATGCCTTTCCATATGAGATAGCAAGGTTTTTAAGAACTTAACATCGCTGGTCTTCTTCGCTGTTGTATAATTTCTTCCGGCAATTTTCACTGCTTCAATTCCCATCTTTTTGAATTCGGCTAGCTGGCATGCGCCGCAAGTATCCGCACCGGAGAGAAGGTTAAAACTTGAAGCCATTTTGCCGATAACAGCGCACTTCTCTCTTGGGCCTGCCGCGTCAGAAGCTGTCTCAGAAAGAGTAACCTTATAATCCAATAAACAAGCACTATCGACTCCAAATATTCCGGTTTTGACTTTACGCCCTAGCTTCTTAGGCAAACGTCTTGTTGAGTTCAGAATGTGACGATCTAAATTTAATTTCTTCGGCAAATTCCAGAAATCTTTGTGTTGGATCTCTTTAATGCCGTGTTGAAAAGTGCAGAAACCATCGATATTTTTGCAGCCACTATTTAGAATCAAAACCTCAAACTGGATCGCCGGATATTTTTGGGTCAGGCTCCGGATCTCTTCTATCTGCAACTGACGAGGGAGAACTATCCTTGAAACTCCAAATTCCTTAAAAAATTCTATTGTATTCAAATTAAAAAGCGTGGCTCCTGTACTTATATGAATATCCATTCCCACATCAAGATTCTTAATGCTGAGCAATAATGATAAATCCACAACAATCAAAGCATCCAACTGCATGTTCTTGATCTGTTCTAATTGTTTGTATAGGAGCGGATACTGCTCGTTGCTGTAAAGAGCGTTAAGGGTAAGATAGACTGGCACGTTATGGTTATGAGCAATGAAAATGATGCGCTCCAGTTCATTAAAGCCCATGAGATTCGCGGCCTTCCACTCTCTTCTGTTTAAGGAAGCCACATTGCCATATTTTTGCATCCAATCTTCCGGAATGATCCCGCAATACAATTCATCGGCCCCAGCACGTATTATGGGCTCCACCTCTCTTGAATTATTCACTGGAGCAAGAATCTTCATTTTAGCTCTTTAACCTTGAAATTATCTCGACGGACATTATCAATTGCGCCACAATCTTCAACACCAAACTCGACAGATATAGCCCCTTTCCCACAATTCTGAGCTATCTGGTAATCCAAAGAATAGGAATCGCAGGCCGTGATAAAACCTAATAAAACGCTTTTTCTGGGCAGTTTGGAAAGATTAAATCCTCGGATAAACGGAAAACTGAAAGATAAGAATTCTCTCAATAGAAATAATCCTCTTAATCCAACAAGCTTGAAAATTAAACAGACCATGAGATAAGGCAATGCTAGTTTATTGCCTCTTATTTTCATGTCCTTGAACTTTTCCAGATTATCCTCAATAACTTTCAAGTCGATTATCTGATCCAATGGAATAAATCCGCTCTGATTCCTGATAATCATATAATGGTGTATATAGAAGCACTTTCGCTTGGAAAATGCTGACAATAAGGCAAAATAAAGCTTTTGAAATTGATATATATTCGCCCTCGAGATCTTACCTTTTGTTTGCTCTTGCAGCATATCGATCAGTTCATCCGGCATGATACAATTTTCAATGGGTAGCGTCTTCGCCGCTCCCAAGAATCGGCATCCCAAGAAAAATATCTCTTTAATATAAGTTTTCCTTACTCCGAAGTCTAATATTTTGACCATTTCCCGTTCATTGACCCCTCTAACAATTGTTGCCACTAAATCCGTAGCAACATCGAGTCTTTCTAAATTCTCTAAAGCATCAATCTTTGTGGCTAACAATTTCCTGCCTCGGATCTGCTCATAGGCCCAATCATCAAAACCATCAAATTGTAAATGCACCTCATGCAATCCTGAATCCACGAGCAGTTTAAGATAATCGAAATCAGCTAACTTGATGCCGTTGGTATGTAAAGCCGCAATGTTGCCAGAACGATTAACCGTCTCAATAATTTCTGGAAGATCCTCTCTTGTCGTAGGCTCGGCGCCCATCAGATCGATCTTATAATTTTTCTTGTTTTTAAGAAACTCTTTGAGATCCTTCAACGAGTAATCCTGGGTTCCCCTTTGGTTGGCATCAGCTAAGCAGATTGGGCAATTAAGATTGCATGTATTTGTCAGATGAAGAATATAATCGTGCTGAGGGTGACTTTCGGACATCAAAGAAAAATAAAAATCGTTCAATTCCCGGTAATATTCAGGATGCCGCGAAAGAAGAAGCCTGAACGTGCCATGCTTGATGCATGACTTCTCCAGATAGACCCCCGAATCTTTTTCTTTAATATCTGCTTTTATCCTGGCCAAACATATCGGGCAGACACTTTCTGTTTCTCTTATAACCGAACTGTCTTTGTACATGAATATTGTTTTGTTTTCCTGAATGATTTCAACCATTCCGTAATCGTGTGAACATTCAACGAATAAAGGTAATTATATTCCGTAAAACAGGATGCCAAGCACCCCATACATGAGTCCGTTTTTAAAGATTCAAATGCTTTTTTAAAACCAACATTTAAATAATTTAAAGCCTTTGTCTTTTCAACAAACATTGAACAAGGATATACCGAACCATCTGTATCAACATTACAATACATTTGTCCTGCCCAGCATTTTAATCTGTTTATGCTATGAGGATAATTTGCTGTTTTATAATCGGGCCAGTTTAAAATATGATTGAGGTAATTCAAGCTCGAGGCAATAGGTGCGCCTTTTTTCTTTTCTGAAATAAGCTTTTCAATTGCCGATCGACAAGCATTGCGGGAAGGAAAAAGATGCTGACAATCTGATGACAATCGGTCATTATGATGCAACAGTTGAAACGTCGCAAGAAACCCGTATTTCCTGGCTTGTTCAAGAATAAAATCAATAGAATCTAAATTATTCTTCGTTAGAACCGTTATTGTCCAAAAAGGTATACTCCCGCTTGCTGATCCTATGGCCTTCATGACTTTTTGAAAACTTCCTGATCCTCGGTTAAGATCGTGGGCATTTTGATCTCCATCGAAAGCTAATAATAAATGATCCAGATTCTCCAACTGGTGTATTTTTTGTGGAAGTAAATACCCGTTTGAATCCAAAGTCACAAACAGATCTTTATCTTTAGCATAATTAATAATCTGGGCGATATCCTTTCGCATCAACGGCTCCCCCCCCCAAATTCCGAGCCGCTGACATCCCAGTGCGCTTATCTGATCAATGAGGCTGAATACCTCGTCCGTTGTCAATTCTCTCTGATTCCGACTGGGAATATCACAATAATGACAACGGGACATACAACGATTTGTAATCGAGAGCATGACATTTAAGGGAATTTTCTTCCGCAGAAAGTTGGCACTTAAAGCCCCACACCCCATTTTAAGTATTTGCCTGGTCTTCATCGATCTATTTTCTTATTTTAATATCATTAAAATTTTTGTTTCCAGCCTCAAAAGCGATGACATTTTTCTTTTTCATATGAAACGGGATTGATTGTTCAATTATTTCAATCCAATATTCCCTGCGAAGAGAGAAATAATTAGAAAGCATTCCAAGGATAAAAAGATTTAAAGTTTTTTCATCTTTCAAAAGTTTGACGGATTCTTCATAGGATATTCCCACGGCTTTGGGACATTTCTCTCTTATGATATTTTTCAAACTCATGGAACTATAACATGTTGTCCTATTTTGCCTGCTTGATGGTACTTGTCGATCTGTATAAAGGATTAAACCTCCTTTTTTTATTTTCCATGCCTGTCGAGCTGCTTCTGATAATTCCATACCTACAACAATATCAACCGTCCCATAAGGTATCAACGGAGAATATATTCTTTCTCCTGCCCTAACATGAGACAAAATAGTGCCGCCTCTTTGAGCAATTCCATGCAGTGCTGAGGTTTTAACATCATAACCCGATTTTAGAAACACTCTCGCCGCGATCTCACTTATGAGAAGAACCCCCTGTCCCCCGACACCAGTAAATAATAAGTTAACGGCTTTTTTGGACAACTTGTATCTCCTCTACCGCCTGGGCCGGACATATTTGCTGACATAAAGAACATCCTGTACAGAGATTTTCATCAATTCGAGAACACTGACTCCCATCAACGTCAATTGCGGGACAACTCAATTGAAGGCATTCTCCGCATTTTATGCAGCGTGAAGAAATAATTCTGAAAGGATCATGTTTCTTCCCTTTATCTGCCAACAAGCAAGGGCCCTTGGCAATGATCACAGATGGTTGCCGAGAAGTCGATTCTTTTTTTATACTCCTGCGAACTTCCTTTAGATTATAGGAATTTACCGTTACAACTCGATTGATACCCAAAGCTTTTACTAATTGTTCATAACTTATTTTTGGCGATTTTCCGTTTTTAAGCGTTATGCCCGTCCCAGGATGGCCTTGACATCCTGTCATTGCCGTTCCTCCGTTATCCAGGATAATCACGGCAACAGTCTCTTTGTTGTAAATCAAATCTATCAATGGCGTGATTCCTGAATGAATAAATGTGGAATCCCCAATAACAGCAATGACTTTTTTTCTTTGATCGCTTTTTTTCAGAGCTTTCTTGTATCCCTGGGCTATACCAATACCGGATCCCATACTGATGCATGTATGTAAAGATGATAGCGGCGGCAGAGCACAAAGAGAATAACAGCCGATATCACCCAAAACAATCATATCGAGCTTTTTGAGAATATAAAATAAACCCAAATAGGAACATCCCGCGCATAATAAAGGATGCCGGGAAGGCAGCTTGCTTGAAGTTGAAATAGTTTCCTGAAAATCTTTCTTAGATAAGACCCGGCGAATCATATCAGGGTTTAATTCTCCTGTAGACGGAAAGACCTCTTTTCCCGTGGATTTTATTCCCATAGATCCTAGCTGTTCCTGCAGAAACGGATCAAGCTCTTCAATAACATAGACAAGCGGTAAGGTTTTTGTGAATTCTTTTATTTTCTCTGCCGGAAGCGGATAAGTCATCCCGAACTTTAGAATAGACTGATCAGGACAAACTTCTTTTGCGTATTGATAACTGATCCCGCTTGTAATGATTCCAAAATTCTTCTTCCCCCATTCAATTCTATTAACCGATGTCTTATTGCTGAATCGTCTAAGTTTATCTAATTTCTGTTCAACAAATATCCGCCTTTTTTTGGCATTGCTTGGAATCATGACATATTTGGCGGGGTTCCCATCACAGGGATTCTTAGGACTTACTTCTCTCCGCTTTGGATTGATCTTCACAACAGATTTCGAGTGAGCAACTCTAGCGGTGAGCCTCACCAATACAGGAGTATCAAAACCCTCACTCATTCGTAAAGCAAGTTGAACAAAATCCTTTGCTTCTTGGCTGTCACTCGGTTCCAGTAAGGGAATTTTCGCAAATTTCGCATAATTCCTATTATCCTGCTCATTTTGGGAACTACTCATATTTGGATCATCAACCGTGATAACTATAAGACCTGCATTAACACCAGTGTAGGAAAGAGTCATAAGAGTATCGGAAGCAACATTCAATCCCACATGTTTCATCGCCACCAAAGAACGGATACCGCCTAATGATGCACCGACCGCTACATCCAAGGCCACCTTTTCATTCACAGCCCATTGAGAGTCAATTTCTGGATACTTGGAAACCGTTTCAAGAATCTCAGTACTTGGGGTCCCTGGATAACCTGCAGCAAAAGATACACCGAACTCGCAAGCTCCAGCTGCTATAGCTTCATTTCCAGAAAGAAAAATCTTCATGACGCCTCCAGGATGATATCTTCAGCTAAATTCAACCCATTTTCTATGGAATCATCCATGTTATTATACCAAAATAACCCTGTCCGTCCTGCTAAACTAAGATTTTCAAATTTTGACAGAGATTCCTTCACCTGGCAAAGATGTTGTGGATAATCTCTTGTATATATAGGATATGCATTCGAAATTTTTTCTATATAAACATTATCAATATCCGCGGATGTCTCAATGAGACCTACTTTTATCAGATCTTCTTTAATCCGGCCGATCAATGACTCAGGGTCTTTCCACCAGAGATCACTTTCATTGCAAGTCACTTCCACACAAAGACTATCTCTACCTTTGGACACCAAATCTTGGCTGAATCGCGAAGGAAGCGTAACTCGACTAAAAACCAAATCCTCACTCCCATAATAACACCATTGAAAATCCTTATTGATCGGCCTTTTTACTACGACATTATAAAGAATCAGATCAAGATAATTGAGCCCGTTTATAGGGACATTTGAAAGCTCACAAAGATTTTGCAAGTTTCCTGTCCAAATAAGTTTGTCGGGTTCAACCGCTTTATGATCGAATATCAGTCCTTCTATCTTCCTTGAAGATAAATTTAATTTCTCTATACGGCTATCGACATATATTTCAGCTCCGGATTCTTTGGCTCTTTCAGCTAATCGATGACACAATAGGTCAATACCGCCCGTAGGATACAAAAATTCAGTCCGTAAAGGAAAGAACAAAAAGGTCATTCTTAAAATTTCCCATAAATTACGCGAAGCCATTCGCTCATCAATAATCGTCCTTTTGATAGCTTCTTTGGCCCAATTAGCATGAGTTTCTTCAGGCGATAGATTTAAAAACTTCTGTGTATAATTTCGAAAAAATATATTATAAAGCGTCGGCCCATAATACTTCATAATGTAATCTTTAAAATGTTTGATCTTTTTTCGTCTTTTCCCTGGAAGAACAAACAGTAATTCATAAAATGATTTAAATAAGATGCTTATAGGAAGATTAAACAAAATCCAAGGGTTCAGAGGCCATGCATGATATTTTCCAAGAAAGAATACAGAAGTATTCCTTTGAATGATCCTATAATCTTCCTTAAGGATTTCGCATATAAATGAGAAAATTTCTTTATTCCCAATATAAAATCGATGGGGGCCGATATCAAAAATAAAGTCACCATATCGAAACGTCCGCGCTAAGCCGCCGACTTCATTCCCTTTCTCGATAAGAATAACTTTCTTTCCTGCGCTTGCTAACTTATAGGCAACAACGCAACCTGTTATTCCAGCGCCTATGACAACTATTGGTTTTGTTTTATCAGACATTTTTGATTCTTTCCGCTAATCTTCACAATCTCAATCCGGCAGTAATTCATCGATCAATTCCTGCTCAATCAAAGCTTTTTCTTTCTGACCTTCAATCGTATAAAATTCTTTCAATCTTTGATGTAAAATAACACTGTTCGGAAAATACTCAACGGCTTGCCTTATTTCCTCTTTAGCCTCAGCGTAATTCTTATGCCGGTAAGCACTAATTCCTTTTATGGCATGCTGATATCCAGAATGCCATTCTTGCGATTTATTCACCGGGCCCCTAAACTCGATAAGGATGAAGACAACAAAGATTGCTGTTAAGCAGAATAATGTGTATTTAAAAATACTCGCGGGAATAAAGCCCCGTATATGAAAAATTATAAGAATAAATGCTAGAAGGCTTAAAACTAGTCCATAAAGAAACTTATCGGACAAATAATAAAAGGTGATAATACCATTCGTATCCTCGGGGGTAACCTTAACCGAAATCAATCCATCCGTAGAAATAATCTTATTGTCCGAAAGCCCTTTGACCCTCCAGTTAGAATCATAATTTTGATTTAATAACAGCATGTCCGTTTTTTTTGTCAAAAGTTTGATCTTAACCGAATTCGGTGAAAAATGAACAACTCTCAGATCATCTTTTTTCCCACCTTCAAGATAGGCCTCGCCCCTATATCGTTCTGATCCAAAAGGAATCGCATGACATAACGAAAAGGTCCCTTGAAAAAGGGTCAAACCATCGACACCTATTCCCTGATTGGATAGAATTGTAGGGTACATCGATGATTGATCATATACTTCTTCTTTGTTGGTCTGAACGAAATATGCCCCCCTTTCGATATTTTCAGGAGGACGGCTGAAAGCCTCTTTTAAAATGGGTCCGTTGACCAAAATTAAGTCAGAAAGAATAAACAAAGTCAATCCATATATAATCATTTTTGCAATAAAATTTTTATGCTTAAAATAATTTTTTTCAAATTCGCTCAATCCTAAGCTGACAACATAGGAAAGTGAAAAGATAAACATCCAGATAAATCGTGGAAAATGATAAAATAATGTGAACAGATTCAATCCCTCCGGCAGATTATCTTTATTGATGGGTAAAATGCTAATTAAGGAAAAAACCAGAAAAATAAGACCGCTCAATACCAACTCGGGTCTCATTCTGATAACCCTACGAATACTGATTAAATAGATGAGAAAGGGTACTATGCCGATATAAGCACCATAATATTCCCAAAAGGACACATTGGCCGGCACCCCCCATAATTTGTCTCTTGACACACTAAGAAGTTGATTCCTTGAGAAAAGCGAACTTAAAAGAATTTGGAAATTACTATATCTTGTAGGAGGACGAAACTGATGATTCTTAATAACCATTTCGATCATCGGCAATATTTTCACCGCACCGAGTAAAGATACAATAATAATGAAAAAGATGTAAATTCTCAATGGTTTTAAATTCTTATTCCTAATTGCAAGAATACAGGAATATATACAAAGAAATAAGAAAAGAAAAAAGAGGATCGGATACACCCCTCCGCTGAATAATATCAGGATACAGAATAAAATACTTACATATATGTATCGCTGTTCATTAAAACTCTTTAAAAAATATAAAAACACCCAAGGGACCCAAACAATCGAAATGTTATAATAGACGCCTTCAGCCACTTGCAATGGATATATGCTGCTCAAAAGAAAAATAAATGACGGCAAATAAGAAGAATGTTGGCTGCATCCTAAATATCTGGCCAGTAAGTACATCCCATATAAACCGAAAAATAAGTGTGCTATTATCAAAATCTTAAGACCGACAATTTCTCCAAAAATGAGAATTACAATAAAAAAAGGGGAAAGAATAAAAGAATAGCACGGATGAGCCGAAATATTCATTCCCCCGCCAATAAAAGGTGTCCAGAATGGAAATTGTAAATGTTTTAATACTGAATTTCTTTCCAAAGCAACATAAGAAATTAACTCATCAGCATCATGGCCTACAGGCGGCCAGTAAGATAGATTTTCGATAATCGGCAATGTAAAAACAATAGAAATTATTAAGAAAATTCCTACTGGAATGATTTTATGTAACGTGCCATAATTACTCATATACAAAACCTTCAAACAGTATAAATATTGTTATGGTTATTAATTTTATATAGCATTATAGAGGTATAGGACAAAATTAGCCAATAGATTTACAATCTTGTTTCAATTATGAAAGTTTTAATCACCGGAGCTACCGGTTATATCGGGAAATATCTGATCCAAACACTAAGAAAGAAGGATTATGAGGTCTATTGCTTAGTCAGACCAACTAGTAATATTACCCATCTCCAAGGCCAGGAGATTAAATTTGTTTACGGTGACTTAACCAATACCAGTTCTTTGTTCGAAGCAGTCTCTGAAATGGACTATATCTATCATTTGGCCATCGCAAAAAACCCTAGAAGAATCAGCGCTTATTATCAAGTAAACCATATCGGAACGGAAAACCTCATAAAGGCTTGCGCCGAACACAATCCTCATATCAAGAAATTTATTTATGTCTCAAGCCTCGCTGCCGCCGGATTCAGTCCAGACGGAAAGCCCCTGAAAGAAAGCGATCCTCCCCATCCTGTAACTCATTACGGAAAAAGCAAACTCAAGGGCGAAGAAGCCGTGCTGAACTATAAAGACAGGCTGCCGATTGTTATTCTCCGTCCGCCGACAGTTTACGGCCCGGGTAATATGTTTTTGGATTATCTGATTAATATCATTACCAAAGGCTTAAAACCTTCCTGGAAAGGATACACAAGTCTTTGCTATATCGATGATTTCATTAACGGATTAATATTGATCAGCGAGAACAAGAAATCAGAATCAAACATCTATTTCATCAGTGATGGAAAAACTTACTCATGGAAGGAGATTATTGATATCATTACTCGTCTTCTGAATAGAAAAACAATGCCCCTTTATATTCCGCACAGCTTAATTGTTCTGGCGTCCTACGTTATCCCCTATTTAGCATCTGCTATAAAAAAACCGTTTTTCGGGAATAAACTCATCGAACTAAGACATTTGTATTGGATATCTGACAATTCAAGAATTAAGTGGGAATTTAATTTCCAAAGTCAATTTACTTTGGAAGATGGGTTAGGCCTAACTCTGAAGAATTATCAAAATGGAAAAAGATGTTCTTAAATCTGCGAAAATTCATACTCAAGAATTGTTCTTAATCCTTTCCAATATAACCTGATGTTTCTCAATGAAAACTTGCTTAACAAATAACTCGGCCGGAAATAAAATTCCCTGAAGGCTCGCTTCGTCAATTTAATAAGGTCCCTTTGGCTTATTTCACTTAATGTTACAACTGGCAACCGAGGAGAAAACAAAGAAGTCTTCCCAGTTTGCCGTCTTTGTATCAATTAATCCTTTTTTTAGCGCCTCTTCAAACAGTTCTGATCCCGGAATCGGCGTTGCGATAGTAAAAGTAGCGTAATCGGGATTCAATTCTTTAGCAAACTCAATAGTCCGTTTGGCCCTCTCCATCGTATCCCCCGGCATTCCAAAGATAAATCCGCAAACAACATGGCCAATATGTTTTTT
>JAGLQN010000130.1 GCA_023136835.1 Candidatus Omnitrophota bacterium
TCAGCGCAACCTCAGCAGAGGGCTTTGGAATACCTCATCTCGAATCAATGGTGGTGGGATTACCTCAGATTGTACCTGGTTACAGTGTATTTCCCGAATTCATCACTGGAGGAGATGAGGGTGACAGAGGACTGCTCTGTGATGTAACTGAGCAATTAACCATCACGGGTCAATCAAGGGCTTTAGTAGACATTAGTGACATGGTTAAAAACATGGACCAGTTGTATTTCAACATCGATAAACAAAAACGGATGTCTAAAAACGCAATAAAATGGGCTACAAAACATACATGTGATCAGAAATGTGCTGAGTGGGATGAGTTACTTTCAAAACAGGGAAAAAATGCAAATCAGTGAAATTATAACATCAAACATTTTCCATAAAAACAATATTAAATGCAATTTTACACCCACACCACAATCAAAAATAACATGTGAATTTTCAGCTAATTGTATTAATTCTATTGTAAATATAATAATAACAGTATATATTTATTGTAATGTAGGCAGTAAACATGAATTAGTTGAATCAAAACCTAAATACTTATCAATATCCTCATCCAACAAACATTATAATGTATCTTTTGAAATCCCTGATTTCAGCGGTAATTATGAATCGTTTATACTGATACGGTTAAATCCTGCGGAAGAAATTGAAAAAGTAGTGAATATTCAAAACCTAAGAATATCAAGAATGGAATCAATGAAGTACAATGAAGATGAAGATATTTCAAATATTATTTATGATGAAAATAATATAATAAGTTTATACCCATTTGTGGTAAAGGAAAGTGGATACGGAATCCTCGTAGATAATATATCCGATAACTTGCCAAAATGTGGTTATACTGTTATTGATATGGGTACTGATGGATTTACTACGAATTCAACGAACATTAGTCTATTTATCACATTACCAACATCATTTTTTAAGACATCTTCAAAATTCAACATCGGGTACACGATGTTTGAGGCGACTAAAATACCGCCAATATGGATTAATTATTGTAACACAATGGATCGACTATTTGTGCCATGCAATGCCAATATAAAAGCATTCAGAGCATCGGGTGTAACAGTTCCAATAGATGTAATTCCAATAGGAATAGACACTAAACTGTATAACCCTGAATTGTATGAACCAACATATGACTTCGGGATGCCACAATTCGAAAAAGCTTATAAATTCTTTATTTTTAATGACGGTCAACCAAGAAAAAACAACCAAATGGTTTTCAAAGCATTTAGTGAAGAGTTTTATAGAGAAATTGCCGCTAATGAAGTTTGTTTAGTATTGCGACAACATACTCCACACACTGAACGCAATATTATCTATATAAAAGAGTATCTTGAGGACAATAAGCTCGCTTCATTGATCCGATCCTGTGATTCTATGATAAGTGCATCAAGTGGAGAGGCTGGTGATATCCCTATTCTGACTGGGATGTCTATGGGTAAGCCAGTTATAGTTACAAAAGAATTCGTTCATCCTGATTATGTTGAGGATAACAAAACAGGATATTTCATCGATACTGAATCGATTGTGCCTGCATATACACAACCTGAATATAAAGACAATATCGGGATAATCAAAGGTGCAGAATGGATCTGCCCATCATTAACCAGTTTGAAAGAAAAAATGAGGTATGTCTACGAAAACAGGGATGAAGCTGAGAAAGTAGGATGTAATGCAAGGAAATTCATAGTAGAAAACCGGGATAATATTGTGTGCATCAGTAAAATGGTAGAAGTATTCGAAAAACTGACTGGGGCAAAGCATGAATAATGATATACATAAATTCGCAAAAATAGGGGCAAATACCCGAATTTATTCCTATGTGTACATTGAGGGCGATGTAGTAATAGGCGATAACTGCATTATCAAGCCGTTTGTGTACATACCCGATGGAACCAGGATTGGTGATAATGTGTTCATTGGCATGGGGACACAGATCTGTAATGACAAATACCCGAGAGTTAATAACCCTGATTTTATACCGCAGGGAGTAACGATAGAAGATAATGTTAGTATAGGTGCGAACGTAACAATCTTGCCTGGTTTGACCTTATACTATAAGTCAATGGTTGGAGCGGGTATTGTTGTTACAAAAGACATTCCTGAGCGCACAATACAATGCAAAAACGGAGGCATATGTAAATGCTAATACCACAAAATAACCATATTAAATTATTCGACCCCATTCTGACAGATGAAATGAAATCAGCAGCAATGGACGCTCTTGAGAATGATATATGGTCAGATGGTGAATATGTCTCAAAATTTGAAGAAAAATTCGCTGATTTCGTGGGTGCAAAATATGCTGTAGCAACAAGCAGCGGCACAAGTGCAATCTATTCGTCAATAATGGCGTTGAATGCCATATCAGGTGTAAGTCATCAAAAAATAATAACATCACCTTTTGGTTTTATTACGTCTGCAAATTCAATAGTCCTGAGCCAGAACATACCACAATTCATTGACATTGATGAGGATTTAAATCTACTTCCAAACATTGAAAAACATTTATCATCAATTAAAAACATGGAAAATATTGGTGCAATAATGCCGGTATGCATGCACGGTCATAAGACCGATATTGATAAAATACAGTCATTCTGTGCTGAACAGGACCTACACATGGTCACAGACGCCTGCCAGTTCCATGCAAAAGGTACTGGGGTGGTGGGGGATGCAATGTGCTATTCATTCTATCCCACAAAAAATATGACAATCTGCATGGACGGTGGCATGATTGTAACTGATGATGAGCGTATAAGAGATCTTGCGAAGTCAATCACTGACTGCGGACGAACACCAAGCATATCCCGATATATGCACAGGAATTTCGGGCTGACTATGCGAATGTCATCTATAGGAGCTGCGATTGGTATTGAGCAGTTGAAACATCTTGATGACTGGAATAAGATTCGTAAACGAAATGCTATGGAGTATCTGAGATGCCTACAAAACACATTCGGCATACGTTTGCCCACTCACTGTACGGATGAAAGTGTATGGTACGTGTTTGAAATAAGGACTAAATCCAGGAACTTATTATCTGCACACCTGAAGAATAGTTCACCATCAATAAATACTGGAATACACTTCCCAATACCGATCAATCGTCAATCTGTATACCAGGGTTATGCTGACAAATGCCCAGTATCTAAAAATATTGCCGATACTACTCTTAGTTTACCAGTTCATCCAAATATTTCAATCGATGATATAAAATATATATGTGATATAATTAACGGTTGTATTGAAAATTCACATGCCTAAATCAAAGCTTCTCAGGGATAAATTTAGAGACCTTAAAATATTGAGGGTAGCGGGTGCTTACAATAGCCTGTTCGCTAAAATAGTTGAAAACATCGGGTTTGATGCAGTATGGGTAAGTGGGCTTGAACTATCAACATCCCGGGCAGTACCTGATGCAAGTATACTGACCATGACAGATTTTGCTGATGCTTCAAGATTAATTAATCGGTCTATAAATATCCCTGTGATAGCTGACTGTGATGCCGGGTTCGGTACTGCAGCGAATGTCCACTACATGGCCAAGGAATATGAACGTAATGGTGTTGCTGCAATCTGTATTGAAGATAAGACCCATCCCAAACTGAACAGCCTATTATCAGGTATGCAAACATTAGTACCTGCAGACGAATTTGCCGGTAAGATTCGGTCGGCTAAAGATGCACAGTCAAGTGATGATTTTATGGTTATCGCCAGGACTGAGGCGATGATTTCAGGCATGGGATGTGATGAAGCACTGCGAAGAGCATATATATATAGAGATGCGGGTGCTGATGCCATTTTAGTTCATTCAAAATCTGATTCACATAATCAGATTGCTGAATTCATGGAACATTGGGATGTGAGCATCCCGGTTGTGATAGTACCCACCACATACCCCATAACCGTTGATGAGGCATATCGGCTGGGGATTAAGATGATTATCTACGCCAACCACGGTATCAGGGCAGCAGTGAAAGCCTGTAATGAAGTATATTCGAAGATTTTAATAGATGGAACAACCCAGACAGTTGAAAATGATATTGCTCCAGTATCTGATTTATTTGAATTACAGGGTATTGACCATCTCAGGTCAGTGGAAGAACGGTTCGTAAGGAGATAATATGTCGGGTCGAGAAAATATTAAATTTGTTGGCAAGGGATTAACCGATATGCCATTCCTCATACCTATAATGAAACATATGGGTATAACAGAGATCTACACTGATAATACCCCAGTAGCAACCACACTTGGGCTTATACCCATCAGTTTATCACAATTAAATAAAGAAAACATTATCGTATCATGTTGGGGGGGATTGATGAAAGAACTTGAACTTAAAGGATTTAATAGAAAGATTTTCACTGTTCATGGAGCATGCAATTATTGTGGGTGCCTGGCTAACATGCAAGGAACTAATTATAGATGGGAGTTAGTTGCCGGACCAATGCAGAGAGATTTTAGGGTACGAAGTGGAAAAAAGTCCCATGAAGTGATTGTAACAGGTTTTCCAAAAACAGATCCTCTTGCAAAGAATCCAGGGATTGACCATTTGCTTAGAAAAAAGATAATGGGTAATGATAAAAAAACAGTATTATGGGCTCCACCCGGGCACGAGGATTATGTTAATAAATATATTGGAATAATGGAAAAAATAGCAATCGACTATGATATTAATGTGATATGTAAATTACATGCGGGTGGCAGGCATCTACCATTATTCAAAGGAAAACTGCAAAACAAACATATCCAGATAGTGTGGGATGATGAATATACAACCGTTCCACTGATGCAAATTTCAGACATTCTTGTTTCAGGTCATTCATCAGTACCATTTGAATTTACTATTACTGACAGGCCCATAATTTCCAGTGCACTTTATTCACATGACCTGATAAATGACCACACATCATCAGTAGAAGTGGGTCTTGATAAATTAGAGTCAACAATTATCGGGTCATTAGACAATCCTGGAAAGTATGTTAATCTGGCTGAACGTGAGAAGTTACGAAATTATACTTTCAGTTATCTGGGAACTGCTACTGAAAAGACAGTAGAACAAATTGATAAAATATCAAAAGTGACATGACAGATAAAAAAAAAGTGGTATATGCTACAGCAGTATGCGACCTACTGCATATCGGACACTTGAAGTATTTCAGACATTCAAAGAAATTTGGTAATATCCTGATTGTGGGGGTCTTGTCAGATGATGCGGTCCAGAATTATAAACGTGACCCAGTGATCCCATTTGATGAAAGGCTTGAATTAACAAAAGAGTTGAAGATTGTAGATGATGCCGTTTGTCAGGATGATATTGACCCGACTGATAATTTGATGAAAATGAAACCCGACATCCTTACACACGGATCTGACTGGTCCAGACCAGTGCCGGGAGAGAAATATATGCTAAGTATAGGTGGCAGGGTTGAAATAACACCATACTATTTCCAGAGGAGCACTACCCAGATAATTCAATCGATAAAGAAAAGGGAGGATTTGTTTTAAAAATGAGTGGTAATAACAGTGAGGAACTATACAACGTATTGGAAGAGCTTGGATTTGATTTTTATACCGGTGTACCCTGTTCAATGTTAAGTGGTATAATAGAGCTACTGACAGATAATAACAAGTATTTATCTGCCACCCGGGAAGATGAAGCGATAGGTATTGCAGTAGGGGCCTATTTAGCTCATAAAAAACCAGTGGTATTGATGCAGAATTCAGGGTTTTGTAATTCAATAGGGCATATCAAGTCCCTTGTCAATCTGTATTGTATCCCGGTACTGTTTATCATTTCAATGCGGGGATATGAAGGAGATGCATGTGAACACGATGGAATGATAGAGATCACAAATAGGTTATTGTCTGACCTCAATCTACCAAGTGTTGAAATTAAAGAAGGCAACCCCACACAATCAAATATAGACAATATTAAACTTTTTATAAAAGCAATTGTGAATGGTTCAGGTTGTTCCGCAGCCATACTGGTGATGAAATGAAACGGTACACTGCTATTAAAACAATTGTAGAATCCATACATGAAAAGGATGCGTTGAAGGATAATACGATATTCGTTTCCTCAAACGGGATGATCAGCAGGGAGCTTTATGATATCTATGATTCAGGTTTGAACTTTTATATGCTGGGCTCTATGGGTCTTGCTCAAAGCATTGCTCTTGGTATTGCTATGCATACTGAAAAGTATGTTGTAGCGTTTATAGGTGATGGCAATCTATTGATGAATATGGG
>JAGLQN010000131.1 GCA_023136835.1 Candidatus Omnitrophota bacterium
TGTTATGATAGCACGGGTGGGCAGAAAACATGTTCTCAGGAGCTGGAACTTGAGCAGATTGCAGTTAGATTAGGTTTTGATGTTATTGTTCCAATAAACCAGGAGCGGTTATTTGAATGTATAGGATTAATAATGCAAGACCAGTACTCTGAAAGCAGTAGACCGTTGCTTGTTCATAGTATAGTTGAACCTGGAAATGAAAATAAAGTGCCACGCGTACTAATATATCCAATTGAAATATCAAACAGGATACGAGCTAATATATGAAGTATAGAAAATTGGGCAGCACCAATCTAAAAGTATCAGTGATTGGATTAGGTGGAATACCGCTACAGAGAATCAGTATAGGTGAATCTAGGTGCGTAATAGAAGCAGCAAAAGAAATTGGAATAAATTATATAGATACTGCAAAAGATTATACTGATTCAGAAATTAAAATCGGTCTTTCAGGATATAGTAATGACTTATTTGTATTTTCTAAGTCTAAATCAACATCAAAAGATGGGATTATAGCTGATGTTAAAAATACTATTAATAATATAAATAAGGATGTTGTAGACCTATTCCAGTTACACAATGTCAAAACATTGGATTGGTCTGAGCCATTGGAAGGATTGAGATTATGCCAGGAAGATGGTCTTATAAATCATATCGGGGCAAGTTCTCACAGTATCGATATTGCAGAAAAATTAATTAAAAGCGGGGATTTTTCTGTAGTCACAATAGCGTTGAATTTCATTGAAATAGAAGGGATACGGCTGTTGGACCTGGCAGACGAACATGATGTTGGCATACTTGCAATGAAACCATTAATAGGAGGTGCCATATCCCAAAACAATGTAGTGCCTGCAATATCATATGTACTTGAACAGAATATATCCAGCGTAATGGTTGGTATGGACCGGATAGAGCAGGTACTTAATAATGTCAAAGCGGTAGACTATACATTAACTGACTATGACCGCGGATATTTAGCTCATGAAACATCTGAACTAAAAGATGATCTTTGCAGGAGATGTGGGTACTGCCTGCCCTGTAGTGCAGGCATAGATATCCCCAAAATGTTTTTGTTGTATACTTATCATATAAGGTATGGACTGCAGGATTGGTCGAATAGCAGATATGAATAAAGAAGCCTATAATGCCAGTGAATGCATTGAATGCGGCAAGTGTGAAGGCAAATGTCCATATAACATCCCGATTATAAATAAGATGAAAGAAGTGCATAATTTATTCGGAGGTTGACTAACATGATAGTAGATCACAAACTGGATGAAATAACAATCTGCGTAACCACGCATGGAAAGATTAATTATTCAAAGGCATGTATTTATTCACTGATACACAATACAATTCATCCATTTAAATTAATTTTATGCAGTGATGTGAATGACGGGACGAAAGAATGGGCTGACCAGATACCTGAGATTCATCATTGTGAGTATTCACCCACTCCGTATAAAGGTGCTGCACAGGCACGAAACGCTAACATAAAGATTGCTAATGAGATCGGGAATGAGTTCTGTGTACTGAGTGATAATGATAATATGGTCCCTAAAGCGTGGGACAAGCACATTTTTGATATTATGGATGAACAACCAGATATTGGTCTGGCAATGCCTATGGTACTTGATATGACCTGGTTATCCATTCCAAGATTGTCAGATAAGATTAGTTTTATTAAACAGCGTAAAAATGATAATAATCATTTCCACACAATGAAGAATATTATCGATGAAGCATATCAGGAGTATGGTGGATTTGACACATATGCTGATAAAATGATTGCTGACAACCTTGACGTTCCATTACAGTCATTCAGTAATACCTGGTCGTTCTACACTTTCAGGCTTAGTGCTATGCATGCGGTTGGAGGATATGATGAAGAGTTTGTCGGGGCTGCTTGGGAGGATATAGATCTCGCAAGGAGATTGAATAAAGCAGGATATCGGTCGGTTATCTGCTGCCAGTCATTGATTCATCACTGGATGAATACTACAAGATCCGGTGAACCCAATGCTGTGGCTAAGGAGACTCAAAACAAGGAGTATTACCGGCAAAAATGGACATGAAAAAGACTAATATCATACGGATTGGTGACTTTAAAGCCACTGGTAAAATTGTAAATGCAGCACTTGCAGTACTCAAAAGTAACCGTATTACCGAAGGTGAGGTTACAAGTGAATTTGAACATGAATTTGCTGGTATCAGTGGGAAAAGATATAATGTTGCAGTAAACAGTGGGACATCTGCATTAATATCGGCACTGGATGCACTTAAATTCAAATATGGTGTTAATACTGACAGCCAAGTCATTACCACCCCGGTTACGTATATTGCTGATGCTAATGCTATTATCCATTCCAGACTTACCCCTACTTTTGTTGATATCGATATTCCATCATTGCTCATAACACCAGATAAAATCAAAGAAAAAATTGATGATACTGTTGACAATACATGTGAATCTATATCTGGTATTCTACCCGTTCATCTTTTCGGCCAGATGTGCAATATGTCTGAAATAAACAGTATTGCCAAAGAAAATAGCTTGTTCGTGCTGGAAGATGCAGCACAGGCACATGGATCTACAGTAGATGGAGATATTGCAGGGTCTTTCGGTGATATATCAATTTTTTCATTCTACGTGGCTCACAATATGGTTGCAGGCGAGATGGGTGTTGTTTCATCAGATTATCAAAGCATAATAAAATATGTGAAAAGTATTAAATCCAACGGTAGGGTATGCACTTGTGATGTATGCAAAAGATCTGAAGGTAAATGTCCTTACCAGGATAAGGTACAGGATCCTAGATTTACCCATCAATATATTGGGTACAATTTCAAAACTACTGACTTAATATCATCTATTGCTTTAGCACAAATCAAAGACCTTGATAAAATTATAACAAAACGTGAGAATAATGTACGATTTTTGAATTATAAAATTGAAGACATCACACACATATTCCACTTACCCAAATTGCCGAAGAGGGGGGACAAGATAAGCTATTTAGCATATCCTATGGTGCTGAAGCAGGAATACAGTGACTCGGTTAATATTGCTAAGTTTAGGCATGAACTTGAACAAAATGGAATTGAAACACGGCCAATATTCCCATCAATTCCTACAAGGCAGCCTGCATACCGTAAATTTAAAAATGCGTATTACGAATTATTGCCGAACGCAGAGTATGTCAGTGATAACGGGTTATACATCGGATGCCATCAATATTTATCACAGGATGATCTTGATAGAATTGTTAAAACTGTTGATAAAATACTATTACACGGTGGTGTTTTGAATTGAAGATATGTTTTGTTGATACTTTTGTTCCACATCTAACGTTCAATGTATCTAGGCTGGTTGCGGGAGAGCTGAGTAAACTTGCTGATGAACTGATATATGTGGTAGATGAAAGTTCATTAAAATTAGCTATCGACGAATCAAAGATCGAACCGTTCGATATCTGTTTTTCGACAGACCAGTATTGTATGTCAGATGCACTAAAGGTTAATGCAGACAAGCATGTAGTGCACATACCGGATGTACCGGGCTGGTTACTTGATGACCTTGAAAATGTGCAGATTAGAAAAGAATGGGGTGAAATATTTGAGATACTCCCCCAGTTCAATGCAGTGGTTGTGCATAATAAATTAACTCCAAAACATCTATTAAAATATTCATCAATACTATTATCCAAAACACTTAAATTTGAGCATGTTCTCTATTCAATAGATACTATATCTGCTGATGCAGTACCCCGGCAGGATGAGATGTATCAAATCTGCATGGCTTCAGTGTTTTCACCACATAAACACCAGGAACTGTTGATTGAAGCAGTCGGGCTTTTAACTAATGGAATAGATATAAATGGAGACCATGTTAAACTTGAAGGAGGATCTATACCCAGGATAGTTCTTGTTGGTGTAGGGCTCTCAGAGGATAAGCGAGATGACCTACAGGGACGTGCTGACCACTATGGCATTCCATTAGACATCCATATTGGCATTACTCAGTTACATAAATTCGAATTAATCAAACAATCAATGTTTGGGGTGTATACTCAGAAAAGCGAGTATATATCAGGTTTATTTCCAATTGAGTGTTTTTACTGCTATAAAAAATGTATTTGTTTTGATTATAAGATCAACCAGAGTCAGTTCGAGCACCATGCAACATATGCCAGTCCTGATGACCTTAGACAGCTGGCTTTCAAGATATTCAATCTAATAAATAACCCAGAAAAGCGGGGTGAGGGGACTAAAAAGGCAAACAAATATGTGGGATTTTCAAGAACACCTGCTAAACATGCAGAAAATCTATATATATTATTTATAAAAATTTGTGGTTGAAATATGACTAAAGTATTATTTATTTACCCAAATGTGTTAAAAGCACTCCAGGAGCAGATGGGAATTGCGTATTTATCTGCAATGCTTAAGGCTAATGGAATTGAGACAAAACTATTTGACTATACTTTTGAGGGTGAATCAGACCTTGAAGAAATAATGTATGAATATGACCCTGATTTTGTAGCGGTATCAGCAAGATCAGGGGATTTTCATACTGGCCTTGTCCTTGCTAAAATATGTTGGCATGCAAAACATAATGTTAAAATATTATTTGGTGGAGTTCACCCTACATTAGAACCTTATAAAACCATGAGTATAGGTTTTATTGATGCTGTTTTTATCGGAGAATCTGATTTTACATTACCTGAGTATATTTTATCTAAAACAAATGGTGATAAATTATTCAGACAAATCAAAGGTGTGGTGTTTAGGGAAAATGGAATATACAAAGGTAATGTAAAATCAACCACTCCTGACCTGAATAAAATTGATGAGTTGATAAAATATCCTGATCATGGGATGTTCAAACGTCATTTTGGGAAGGAGTTTTACGGGAATGCAGGCGTACTTGGAACAATTATGACATCGAGGGGATGCCCTTATAACTGTTCATTCTGTTGTAACCATGCGTTGAAAAATTGTTATGATAAAAGTAATGCATGGACGAGATTCAGGAAGATTGAAAATGTAATAAATGAAATTGAGTATTGTATTAAAGAGTATGGGACTACACATATTTATATTGTGGATGATACATTCACCATGAATAAGCGGCATGTTATTAGTTTTTGTGATGAATATAAAAAGAGGATATATCAGCCGCATGGTGTTCATTTCTACTGCATGATCCGGGCTGATACTGTTGATGAGGAGGTTATTGGGCATCTTGCGGGTGCAGGCTGTAAGATCGTACTGCTCGGGATTGAATCCGGAGTGGAAAGGATACGGAATGATATTTATAATAAAAAAGTAAATAATAGTGATATTATCAATATAGTTCGACTCGCTCATGAGAACGGTATCAAAGTAATCTCTTTCAATATGATTGGGTCGCCCACTGAGACGCTGGAGGATGCTGAAAAGACACTTGAACTGAACCTCGATGCAAATGTGGATGATGCAAAAATGACGATACTCACCGCATTTCCACATACAAAATTATATGATGATATAGCTAACAAAAGAGCTGATTTTGGTGGTTGTGGAATAAATAATAAAATGCCAATAAATTATTACGCGGGGACCAACATTATTAATCCAAATATGACACTTGAACAGATGCTTGATTTCCAGGAATATTTTTATGCTGCTGTAAGAGGGAAAAATGACTGATTTAGATAATATTCATCAAAATGATATAAGAGATATGGATAATGACTGTTTATTAGATCTCGCTGAGGAAGTTGGATTTGCTTATGTTAAGGTAATAATTGAAACTATTAAGAGAACAGATGATGCGAAATTTACAGGCGAACAAGTCAAACGAATGTCTAATATTATATTAAATCAAACTTGTGCTGCTTATGATTCAGTAGAGATCACTAAAGAACAGATGGATATTGGGACTGAATCGATAAAACATGTTCTATTTGACTCTGGGAGATAGTTACGTATGGCACATACACTTTCAGCTTGTATTATTTGCATGAACGAAGCGGGTTGGATCAGGAATATGCTTGAATGCTTAAAGAATAGTGTTGATGAGATTATTGCAGTAGATGAATATTCTACCGATGGTACCCGGGAGATCCTCCAGGAATATGGAGCTAAGATTATTGATGGTAGGTTGAATAATGACTGGGGCAGTCTAAGAAACATTTCTATTTCAAATGCTACTATGGAGTGGATATTAATAATAGATCCTGATGAAATGATGGAGCCACTTTTACACAAGGTTTTGAAAACACGAGAACTTCTTGATTACTGTGAAGATACGGGTTTTGATGCTGTAGTGATGAAACGAAAAAATATTATTAATGAGGTTTTTCAACATTATACATACCCTGATCTTACTATCAGACTATTCAAGAATAATGGTAATATATTATTCAGTGGATTGATGCATGAACAGGTATCTGGATACGTTAATAGATTTGAGTCAAATTATCATATTATCCACAAAAAAACATCGGCACAGCAGACCAAACAAAGTAAGAGATATCAGGAAATAATCAATAATCGAGGATAAGCATGAAACTTAATGTAGGTGTTATCGGGACAGGGTACTGGGGCAGTAAGCATGTTGCTGAGTATGGAATGATTGATCTGTCTGCCAAGGGTGTGGATGGGATTAATGTCATCACTTGTGATATAATAGATGATGATGCTGATTATTCAAGCTATACTGAAATGATTAATGCTGAAAAACTGGACAGTGTTAGTATATGCACACCAAATAAAACCCATTATCCGATAGCATTATATTGCATTGGTAGAGGTGTGAATACGATTATTGAAAAACCAATGACCTTGAATTACAATCATGCTAAACGACTTGTAAATGAAGCTAAGGACTCTGGTGTTGTCCTATGCGTGGGTCATGAGTTTAGGTTTAATAATGCCCTTATCGAAGCAAAGAAAATGATTGATAATGGTGTGTTTGGGATTGTGAAAATGATGGATTTGAAATGGGAGAGTTATGTACCTCCTGAAAATCTCAAAGAGACTGATATTTTATTCGATCTTGCCCCTCATACATTTGATATCTGTAGTATGTTGCAGGGGCAGCATACTCAAATTGAACGAATTTCATGCAATTCGCTGGATATTATGAGAAATGTTTTTGAAGATTATGCAAATATTATATGTGTATATCATAATGGGACTACTGTAAATACTGAGATTGGATGGTTACTACCCCCAAAAACAAGGGTATTAAAAATAATAGGGGATAAGTTGATTGCTGTTATTGATATTTTGAAGCAGGACATGGAGTTATATTCAGTTAGTGGGAATGTTGAATATACCGATTCGCAGAAAGTAGATATTATTCCATCAAATACAATAGGGGCTGAACTTGAACATTTCCTTAAGCTGGTATTGATTAATAAGGAATATGGTAATTTTGATGATGAGGATAACATTATAAGTGGGGAGATTGGTGCAGATTCTATCAGGTTTATCGAGTTTGCCCGTAGTATTATGAATAATGGAGAATTTATCTATGACTGAAACAAAAAGAGCTTTAATTACTGGAATTAGTGGTCAGGATGGGTCTTATCTTGCTGAATTATTATTATCTAAAGGGTATGAAGTATATGGGATGGTCAGGCGACACAGCAGCCCTGCCTTGTCACGTATAGAGAATATTATCGATGATATCACGATTATCTATGGTGATATGGCAGATAGTATGTCGTTAGATTTTGTTGTTAGTACATCTAAGCCACATGAGATCTATAACCTGGCAGCACAGAGTTTTGTCGGAATATCCTGGACTCAGCCAATCCATACATCTGATATTACCGGGTTGGGTGTTGTAAGACTTCTTGAAAGTGCAAGACGGTACGCTCCTGAATCAAGGATTTACCAGGCATCTTCAAGTGAAATGTTTGGTAAGGTTACTGAGACGCCGCAGAATGAAAAAACACCGTTCTATCCGCGAAGCCCGTATGGGATCGCTAAATTATATGCATACTGGGCATGTATAAATTATAGGGAAAGTCATGGAATGCATATCAGTAACGGTATTTTATTCAATCATGAATCACCCCGACGCGGGATTGAATTTGTGACAAAGAAAATTAGTGACGGGGTTACTAAGATCTATCATGGCCGTGAATCTGAATTACGTTTAGGAAATACACATGCAATGAGAGATTGGGGCTTTGCCGGTGATTTTGTAAAAGCCATGTGGTTAATGCTGCAGCAGGATGATCCTGATGATTATGTGATTGCTACCGGTGAGACCCATTCTGTACAGGAGTTTGTTGATAAAGCCTTTGATGTGGTGGGGTTGAATGCTTCTGATTATGTTGTTGTGGATAAACAGTTTATGAGACCTGCTGATGTAGATATTCTGCATGGGGATTATTCCAAGGCTAAAGAAATACTTGGATGGGAGCCCTCTGTCACATTCGATGAGTTAATAGAAATGATGGTGAATTTTGATATTTTATCAATTGGTTCTACTGTCAAGTGATTGTCAGGCAATGATTTTATGAAAAACATTATAATAGGTGGTTGAATTGGTAACTCTAAAATTATCTACGAAAACTAATGGTATTATATATGAGGATATATCTGAGGAAAAGGCACTTGAATTAATACGTTGTAATATCGGTATTAAAGGCCCTAAAGCCCCTCATAAGATTACCATTGTATGGAGTGATGGTCCTGAGATGGCGGAGGTTAAGCCTTCAGAGGTCACTGGCGAACCATCCGTGGATAAAACGGATGATGTTAAAACTGCACCGGTAATCGATAAAACACCGCCTGAGACGGAGGATAAAATATCAAAAGTGCAGCCTGCCAGTACAGATGATTCTAAGAAAACTGTTTTGTTATCTGAGATAGGTAGAATTGATAAATATGATTTCACAACAACGAAATATATTTCAATCGAGTCAAACTTGTCTTATGCCGAGACTGATGATGGCAGGATATCAATTAAATATGCTGGTACCAAGATTAATACTACCTGGAAAAAGCT
>JAGLQN010000132.1 GCA_023136835.1 Candidatus Omnitrophota bacterium
CGTCTACCTCCGAATTTTTCAACTACTTTAAGTCTGAAGTCTTTTTCAAGTTCATCTGTTATTATCGCAGAGATTCTTCCCATATGTTAGTAATATCTTTATTACTATATAACCATTGTGTTTATGTATTTAATTACATATGTACTTACAATATCTGTTTATTGTCATTTCCATTCTCCAATCACTCCAATGGAAATAAATAGCTCATTATGGGAATCTATTTATAGTTAGGTTTCCATTGTATTTCCATTATGACTACCCCAAATCCATTTACCCATCATATCAACAAAGGATACAAAACACACTATTTTTCTAAAGAAGTTGCTAATCAATTGATTGACAGTGAAACTTTCCTTAACCGTAAAACTGCTTTTCAGATTGCATATGACACCGGTGCAAGAGCTGGGGAAATAATTACTATCTCTGGAGAGCACTTTGACTTTGACAAAGAACAAATGGTTCTTTGGGATTCAAAGAAAAAGTCCTGGAAAATTGTACCACTCAGTCCACAGACAATTGTTGCTATTAAAATGTATATGAAGAGTACAAACATCCGCGCCAAGCTATTCAAGGTAACCACAAAGACTCTCAACAACTGGCTAAATGGTGCCTGTACTCGGGAAGGGATTATAGCTGATCTTGGAACTCGTATACGGTGGCACTCTTTCCGTGGGACTTTTATCCGGTGTCACATGAATTTAGGTGATCGCTGGCTAATGCAGGTCACTGGCGATTCATATCAAACAATCCTTAACTATTACTCTGAATTAACTGAAGATGATCTCCGGAAAGCAAAGCATAAAATAAGTGTGTGAAGTGAAGTAAATGACTATATCAGAATCTATAAAAAGATATATTCAATCTGAAAAGGGTAAGGCAACCGCTAAGGCCTGGAGGGAATCTGATGCAGGTAAAGCTTCAATAGCACGTAGGAAGGCTAAGTATAAAGCGAGCGCTAAAGGAAAATTAAAAATCAAGGCTTATCGGAAAAGTGAAAAGGCCAAGGTAAATAGGGCTAAATGCCGTCAAGCACCGGAACAGAAAGCGATGGCCGCTCTCTGGGAACGTAAATGGGTGCAGACAGAAAAAGGTAAAGAATCACTGACTCATAGTTCTGCTAAATATGCTAAGACACCTAAAGGTAAGATCACACGAGCTCGTTCTGCATCAAAGCGAAAAAAAGATATGGGGTATAATTCGATCAATACTAAATTTGAAGATTCGGATGGCCATCATTTAAATAAAAGTGACGTTGTTTTTATCCCTACGGAACTTCATAAGTCAATTTGGCATAGACAGATTAATCCTACATCAATGAAATTAATCAATGATGTTGCATTCGAATGGTTATGTACTCAGGAGGCGCTCTAATGGACTTCGAACTACTCAAAGAGTTGATTTCGATCCCTGATGGATTGGATAGATCTATCAAGAAGGTTAAGCCAACTAGAGAGGTAAGAGCTCTCGTAAAGATTCGAGATAACAGTACTTGTCAGATATGTGGTTTGAAGCATTCTTATGGTAATCCTGGTTTCGGTCAGCCAGGGCATCTTGCTATTCATCACAAGACACCAAATGGTTCTGGTGAACTGGATAATTTAGTAACTATATGCAAATTTTGTCATAATGCAGTCCATGCTCTCTTATATTCATCAGGGAAATGGAGATATGTACCGATGAGGTAAGATGTATATGAAAGATTATGAAATTGCTGTGACAGTAGATGTTGTACTGCTCATTATAGGTTTAGTGTTGTTATACAAATCTATGAAAGATGGAATAAAAAATCAAGTGGAGTGAAAATAAAATGAAACAAAAACCGGCTGTTTGGAATTTAGATGATAAAACCGTTACTATCCAACTATCTGATGATGATTGGAAAAAGGCTGAAAAACTAAACTTTAAAGGCCAGTGGTCTTTCAGATTCAAGCATAAAAAGGAGATACGATAATATGAAAGTTGAAATTGAAGTACCACGCACATTCGATATAACATTAAAACAGATGGACGAGTTCTTAACTGGTAGTGGGTGGAGTGAAAAACAGAACCACAACGAATTAACTTGTAAATATCAATGTATCAAATATTCAAATGTTTTTGTTGTCCTACCAAAAGCAGAGGGAAAAGTAGTTGATGAAGAAAACATGATGTTTTCGGCACTTCGCTTAATTGCAAATGTGAATAATAATTGTGGTATCGAAACGATTGTTAATAGGGTGCTGGGAGAGCATAAACGAAACGAACCCTGAATAAGAGAAGCAACAAAGGAGATGATGAATTGAAAGAATATTGCGTTGAGTATGCCGCTAGATTATGGGTAAAAGCCGAAAACATAAATGATGCTAGAGATAAAGCAAACGAAATAACAAACGGTCTGGAGTTGGGTGAATTGGAATTGAATTTTCCTGATGTGGAGCGTGTTTGAAATGGGAACTAAAATTGAAATATTAAAAAATGGTGTGCCAATCTGGATGAAAGAGGATGACAGTAT
>JAGLQN010000133.1 GCA_023136835.1 Candidatus Omnitrophota bacterium
TCCACGTCGCTTTGAATAACCCCGATGCTCAGACCCAAAAATTCATACAACGGCCCCATCCAATCACGGTCGCGCCGCGCCAGGTAATCATTGACGGTCACGACATGCACGCCTTCTCCAGTCAGGGCGTTTAAGTACGCCGGTAAAGTCGCGACCAGCGTCTTTCCTTCTCCGGTCGTCATTTCCGTAATGTTGCCATTATGCAGGACGATCCCTCCGATGAGCTGAACGTCAAAATGACGCATGTTAAGAACACGCTTGCCGACCTCGCGGACAACCGCAAAGGCCTCGGGGAGAATGGCATTCAAGAATTTCTGCTTGGTTTGATAAAGGTCTTCGGCCGCACGCTCGATCCGGATCGTAACGGCATCTTTTTCTTCCTGGCCAGAAGCCCGTTTATATTCTTCCTCTAACAGGTCAAGTTCCTCTTTTTCTTTCTTGACCGCGGTAGGATATTTCGATTTGAATTCCGCTGTCTTGGCGCGTAATTGGTCGTCGCTTAAAGCGCTGGTGGTCTCCTCGAGCGCGTTGATCTTGGCGACCGTCCCGGCAAGTTTCTTGATCACCTTGATCGACGGCAGCGGCAGCTCTTCATGAAGAAGGATATGGACTTTCGGATGGAGCTTGTCGATAAACTTCTGCGCGCTCGCAATCGCCTGTTTTTTAATAATCGAATTGAACATAGTAATTAAAATGTTAGCTTTAAGCCCTAAGCCATACCTAATATGGCTTACAGCTTAAAGCTTATGGCTTGACTTCCCATTTATTTCTCTGGCTTCATGCGCAAGAAAGCCTCAACAAAAAGATCGATACCGCCGTCCATCACTTTGGGGACATTGCCCGTCTCGACTTCCGTGCGGTGGTCCTTGACCATTGAATAAGGATGCATCACGTAAGACCGGATCTGGCTTCCCCACTCGATTTTTTGTTTTTGCCCGTATTCCTTCGACATCTTCTCTTCTTGTTCTTTGCGCTTTAATTCATGCAGCCTCGCCCGCAGGATCTTCATGGCCATCTGCTTATTCTGCAGCTGGGAGCGCTCGTTCTGGCACTGGACGACAATGCCCGTGGGGCTATGCGTCAGGCGCACGGCTGAATCGGTCGTGTTGACGCTCTGTCCTCCCGGCCCAGAAGAACGGAAGATATCGGTCCTGATGTCGTCGGGATTGATCTCGATATCAATATCTTCCTCGATCTCGGGGATCACGTCAACGCTGGCAAAGGATGTATGCCGCCTTTTATTCGAATCGAACGGGGAAATGCGCACGAGGCGATGAACACCCTTCTCCCCCTTTAAATAACCGTAGGCCATATCGCCTTCAATACCGAGTGTGGCGCTCTTGATGCCGGCTTCCTCCCCATGCAACTCGTCGATGAGTTTAACTTTGCGCTGATGCAGGTCGGCCCATCGCGTGTACATCCGCAGAAGCATGCTGGCCCAGTCGCACGATTCGGTCCCGCCGGCCCCGGCATTAATACTTAAGATCACATTATTCTTATCAAACGGCCCGCCCAAAATGCTTTGGATCTCAACCGTGTTAACATCTGTTTCAAGAGCGCCAAGCTCCCGGGAGATCTGCTCGAGCATGTCCGGTTCATCCTTAGAAATCTCGAGTATTTCCCCTAATTCCTGCAATTTGCGAAAACTATTCTCAAAAGGCTCAACGCACCCTTTCAAATATTTCAGCTCCCGCATCAACTTATTGGCATTTGGAGAATCATCCCAGAAGTTGGGCTGCGTCATCTTCTCCTGGATGGATTTGATCGCTTCCTGCTTTTTGGAAAGGTCAAAGAAACCCCCTTAGATGCTGGAGTTTCGCGTCGATCTCTTTCATCTGTTTTTGGATATCACCAAACATAGGACTTTCGTACATGCATAACGAATCCCCAGGATTCGTATACCGATTATAAATTATAGATTATGAATTATAAATCGCGGTTATACTGATCGTCTTATTAACCGCCCTGTTATGTTTTTAAAATAGCTGTTAAAATGTTTTCAGTTTCTTGGAATGTAAATCTGAACTTGGTCTTGACAATAAACTTTAGAAATGTTCAACATGAATATTCGCGCTGAAAATGTCAATTATCAGAAAACCTATCTATCAACTCGCTTTTTAAATATTACACCTTAACCACAATTCATAATTTATAATCTATAATCCATGATTCGCGTTGCTATTATTAAGATTATTATTAAATCACCCGACATAATATCATATCTAATAGAAAATATCAATAAAACCTGAGACCGGGATATCTCAACCGGCTTTACCGCTTAAGGCCCTTGAGCTCGAGGTTGAATTCATCCTTGCTGTCCGCGTGCATCCGGGCATCATTTTCATCGACTAAACCGCTGATGACGAGCCCCACCAAAGACTTCTTGAAGGATTTCATCCCGAAAAGTTCCCCTTCGTCAATATAACTCTGGATCTCACGGATACGCCCTTCACGGATCAGCCGGGCGATGGTTGGCGTGACGACCATGGTCTCATAGGCCGGAATGCGCCCTTTTCCATCTTTGCGCGGAAGGAGGCGCAGCGAAATGGTGCCTTTAAGGATCATCGAAAGCTGCATGCGTATCTCATCGTGAAGATGCGGGGGGAAAAAGTTAACAATGCGGACAATGGCTTGAACAGCGTTAACCGTGTGGAATGTCGTCAATACGAATGTCCCTAACTCCGTCGCGGTAATTGCCGCCCGCATGGTCGCCTCGTCACGGATATTCCCAATAAAGATAATATCCGGGCTTTGCTGGGTCACATATTTGAGCGCCATTGGATAAGAGCGCACATCTAACCCTAATTCGCGCTGGTTGATAATGCTTTTTTGGTCGCTAAAAAGAAATTCGATCGGGTCCTCGATGGTGATCACGTGTTTCGCCGACATATTATTGATATAATCGATCATCGTAGCAATGGTCGTCGATTTGCCGCTTCCGGCGGGCCCGGAGGTCAAGAACAGCCCCTTGGGCTCCTCGCAGAACATCTTTAAGACATCGATCGGGAGATTGAGCTCTTCAAAGGACTTGACGCTCGTGTGGACATGCCGGGCAACGATCGCAGGGCTCCCGCGCTGCGTGAATATATTGATCCGGAATCGCCCTACCCCTTCCTCTTCATGAATAAAATCAATATCCAAGTTCTCAAGAAATTTCTTGCGGCGCTGCTCGTTTCCCAAAAGAAGGTTCGTAATGGCCGTCATCTCATCTTTGTCCAGCGGCTCTTTGCCGATCGTCTCAATCTTCCCGTTGATGCGCGCGCGGGGAAACGCCTTTGTTCTTAAATACAGGTCCGAAGCTTCTCTATCGAGCATTAATTGAAAAACTTGTTTCGTGTTCATTAAAACCTCCTTAAATTCCGCGCAATATTATAAAAGTTATAAAATCCCAATTTACAAGCATCAAATAACAAACAAATATCAAATTCCAACGACCAAATATCCAAAATTAATTTTGGTTATTCAAATTTCGGTGATTGTGATTTATTTATTATTTAATATTTGGATTTTGTTATTTTGAATTTTCTTTAATCCTCCGCTCTATCTCTAATAGTTTGGCTTTTTTTTCACCCGCCCCTCCAGCGTAACCGCCAAGCGTTCCGTCCTGCTTGATCACGCGATGGCACGGAATAATAACCGGATAAGGATTGTGCCTTAAGGCCTGGCCGACGGCGCGGGCGGCTTCCGGCGAACCGACTTGCCTGGCAACCCACTTATAGGACCGGGTCTCGCCTAAAGGAATACTAGCGGTTACCGAGAAAACTTTCCACTGAAATTTGGTTAATTTCTTTTGCTTCCGATTTGTCATTCTTCACCAAGGATAACCCCTAAACAGACCCCGGGGGTCTGTTTAGGGCAAATCTGAACCCTGTACCCTGATTTCATTTTCTGCCCAGCATTCGTTTTGTCCTCAATGTTCTATGATAGGTAACCGCGAAGCGATGGGCCTCATCGCGCATGCGCTGCAATAACTTCAGTCCCAAAGAATCTTTCGCCAAGCGCAGCGCATCCCGCTTACGCGGCAGAAAAATTTCTTCTTCGCGTTTAGCAAGCGAAACGACCGGGATATCAATGTCCAGTGCCCCTAACTCGGTCAAAGCCGCCGAAAGCTGGCCCTTTCCCCCGTCGATAACGATCAGGTCCGGAAAAAACCGGCGCTCATCGCGCAGGCGGCGGTAACGGCGCCTGACAACCTCACCGATCATCTTGAAATCATCGATGCCTCGCACTTCTTTGATACAAAACCGCCGGTAATTGTTTTTATCCGGCTTACCGTTTAAGAAAGCCACCATAGAACCGACGGCCTGGTTCCCCATAATATTTGAAATGTCAAAGGCCTCAATACGCGCCGGCAGGCGCGGCAGGTTTAACACCCTCTGCAGCTGCTCGGCCTCTTTATAATAATTGATATCCTTCGTCCCCGAATAGAGCGCCCCGATCGCCCGGAGCTGGTCACGGGCGAGCGCCGCTTTTTCATATTTATGGGCGGCGCTTAAAGCCTCCATGTCTTTCCTTAACCTGCGGTAAAGCATATCCCTTTTCCCCTCGAGGATCAGGCGGACATTCCTGATATTTTTCGCGTAATCTTTCCTGCTGATCTTTCCGACGCACGGCGCGTCGCACAATCCGATGTGATAATCAAGGCATTCTTTTTTTGGAAAAGGATCGCACGTCCGGAAAGTGAAGATCCGGCGCATGAGCGTCAAGGCTTCACGCAGCAGCCCCGCCTTGACATACGGGCCGTAATAGATCGAACCTTTCTTCCTCGTGCGCGGGCGCTCAATCGATAGGCGCGGGAAAGCCTCTCCGGTCATTTCAACCAACGGATAACTTTTATCGTCGCGCAATTCGATGTTGTACTTCGGACCGTATTTTTTAATCAGGCTGGCTTCAAGGATCAGGGCCTCGGCCTCACTGGCGGTCTCAATATAACCGATGCCGGCGATTTCAGTAACAAGAAAATCGGTTTTGGGATCGATCCTCCGCGACTTCCTAAAATACGATTGGACCCGCTTGCGCAACGACACGGCTTTCCCGACGTAAATGACTTTGCCGCTTTTATTCTTCATCAAATAAACGCCACTGGTCAGAGGGAAATTCTTAATCGTATCCTTAATATCCATGAATTTGATTGGCCCCCAAACGGACCCCGGGAGTCCGTTTGGTTAGGGGTCTGTCCCAATTAACTATTATTTCCCGAGGCCTTTTTTGATCCATTCCAGAATTTTGTGCGCCTGCTCTACCTTCAACATCAAACAGATCAATCCGTAGAAAAGAAAGCCGGAAAAGCCGGCGGCGCATAATTTGATAAATTCACCGGAAACCGCCGCATAGGCCCAGACCGTGTCGGCAAAAATTCCTGTCAGCAGCGCGGCAAACGTAACTTTTAGAAAATAAACAAGCAAGCCGGAATTGAATTTTCCAAGCCGCCTGTTCATAATATAGAATAGTGCCAAGAAGTCGATCGACCCGGCGATCGCGCTGGCCAGCGCGATCCCGCCGATCCCAAGAGGGATCATCAAAATAAAATTCAGCGCGGCGTTCAAGCCCAAACAGACCGCGGCGATCTTCACGGGAGTTTTCGTATCCTGAAGGGCGTGAAAAGCTGTCACCAGAATCTTGATCCCGCCGAAACTGAAAAGCCCCAACGCGTAGAACGACAGCGCCAAAGATGTGATCCCTGTGGAATACGTCGTAAACTCGCCCCTTTGAAAAAGGACCCGGATGATCGGCAAGGAAAACAGCAAAAGCATCACCATCGTCGGGGCCATCACAAAAAAGATATTCTCCAGCGCGAAAATAAGCGTGCGCTTGATCGACTCGGTGTCTTTTTTGCTCGCCAGCCCCGAAAGCGACGGCAGCACCGCCGAGGCCAGCGCGATACTGAAGACCCCCATGGGAAATTGGATGATCCGGTTGGAATAATAAATCGCCGAAATTCCCCCCTGGCCGACGATCATCGAAAGAGACGCGCAGAAAGTATCGATCAGCACGGTTAACTGATAGACGCCGCTTCCGATCATTCTGGGGATAAGCAGCTTCCCGATCTTCATCGCGCCGGGATGCTTCAATGTCTTGGGCACCTTGAATTTCATTCCGGTCTTCAACAGCGGCCTGACCTGCACCGCCAACTGGAGAGCCCCGCCGACAAGCACTCCGATCGCAAGGCCAAAGACCGGTTCTTCCATTGTCCGCGAGGCAATAAAAGCGCTGGCGATAACCGAAATATTTAAAAGGCACGGGCTGAAGGCAGGCACTAAGAATGACCGGAACGTAAAAAGGATCCCCATGCAATAGGCCGTCAGCCCGATCAAGACCAGATAGGGGAACATGATCCTTGTCAGATGAATGGTCAATAATAGCTTATCGGGATCGACCATAAAGCCGGGCGCGATCATCCGGACTATGACGGGAGCAAAAATGATCCCCAGAATAGTGATCGCGCTTAAAACAATAAGTGCCAGAGTCAGAACAACGCTAACGAACCGCCAGAACGATTCTCTCTTCCTTTTCTGAAGATATTCCGCGAGAATCGGAACCACGGCCGAATTCGTCGCCCCTTCGCCCACAAAATCCCTGAACAAATTCGGAATCTTAAAAGCGACAAAGAAGGCATCCGCCCGGATGCCGGTCCCCAGCAGTTTCGCCAGGATCACATCCCGGAGAAATCCGAGTATGCGGGAACTCAGCGTCCCGACAGACAGCAGTGATGTGAATTTGATAATGGCCCGCGGGGAGTCGGGACCCGGCTGCGGGCCTGCCTGGTCGTGGGCTGATTTATTAGTTGACATCCATAACCTTTTTTGCTATATTAACCAATCATTTGCCGTTAGGAAAACAAAAATTTTCCTAACGACTTGAACGGAGAATTACTCATGCCGCAAAGAAAGTCAGGGATAAAAGAGCTACGCAAGAACCATGCGCGACACATGCACAATCTTGATATAAAGACTGACCTTAAGAAAACCACGAAGAAGTTCCTTGCTTCCGTTAAGACCAAGGATAAAGGAAAAGCTCAGTCAGACCTGAACGAATTGTACAAAAAGCTGGATAAAGCCACCAAGCGCAATATCCTCAATAAAAACACAGTCGCGCGCCGTAAATCCAAATTCAGCAAGCAACTAACGAGCTTAGCTTCGTAACCGCTATTTCAACCGCATATTCCGGCTTTAAACGGCTTCGCTTAATATTGAGATCGGCCTCTTGAAGAACCAAGAGGCCTTTTTTAAACCCATTTGCGGAGATACGGTTCCTGAAGCTCCCCCAGAACCATACCAACCCTCCCATGATCCTCAAAGGTGAATCGCCATCCTGCAGTAATGTATTGAGAACTCTTAATGCCTCACCGGAATCCCGCGACTCGATCGCCCTTGTGACAGCCCAAATATCGCTCTTTTTACCCCTTTGCCCAAAGCGCAGCACCTCGGCGGCAGACATGACATCGCGAAAGAACGCGCCCTTAAAAGAAGTTTCACCGGAGTCCAGAATCAGCACGGCATGCTGGTTCTCTCTCTGGATAAAATCTAAAATGATATCTTTGTTCTGCGCGTTTAATTTTTCAACAGCCCGGATAAGAATAAGACGCTTTTGGGCGACGGCAGGAAGAGCCATGAGAGCTTTTTTCAATACGGCGGGATCCAACTTTACGCCATAGAGAAGTTCGTAGTCAAATTTGACCGCGTCATCAGATGGCAGAAAAGACGATTTGATATCATCGATCTTTTTTCTCTTCGCCGAACTGTCCTCACCTAATAAAAGATAAATCATTTGTGCGAATTAACGGTTAATCGTATTGTTAAAATGATGTACTGATATTTAAAAAACAAGAGACAAGAAATAACCAATTATCAAAATCCAAAAACTCAATAACCAAACAAAAATTATTGTACGACAGTTTGGAGTTTGATCATTGGTTATTGTTTCTTGTTTGGTGTTTGTAACTTGTAACTTGTTTCTTAAGCATTGTTCTGTGTTTTCGGTTTAATAATTTACCAGTCTTCGATCGTTCTCTCAACTATGCGGCGGGCGAGATCAACAATAGCATCGTCAACAGCCGACTCTTCAGACCTGGCTTCAGCGCCGGTCACAAAATAGGTCGCCTCCCCTACAAAATTCGGCTCGCTCCAGGAAACCTCGCCGGATTGGGTATCTCTCAATTCAAAAGAAACGGTCACGTGCACGCGGTATTCCTGGACATCATCGTCGTCCGTAAAGCGCAGGCCCGAGCGCTGATACCTTTTTAGCTCGCCTTCCAGGATAAGGTCCGCCTCGTGCGGTTCGACGACCTTAAGGTTCCCGTCGAACAAGAACCTGTCGATAACCGCGTTGCGCGCCTTGACCTCGAGTAGAGGAAAATAAATATTGCGCCCTGTTCCCTCCGTGTAATTGATGCTGTTCTTGAAGGGCTCCACGCGGATCGTCTTAATGCTTGCAGGTAAAGTCGACTTTGTCGTGTACCCGCAGCCTGAAAAATAGACTATAGACATCAGACTACAGACTATAGACAAAAAATAAAAAGATAATGTGTTTTTAGAAGGCTTTCCAAGAACGTCATTCTGACCCTGAACAAAGTGAAGGGGAAGAATCTCTAACTGAGATCCTTCGTCGCTATGCTCCTCAGGATGACACGATTGATGTTTACTAAACTTTTTCATGTTTATTTTCTCTTCTTTCATTTCCAGCTATTAGTCTAAGGTCTATAGTCTATGGTCTGACGTCTTTAGTCTGTACCTATTCCTTCCCGCTGACCTCACGGATCTTGTGAAGGGCTTTCGCGGACCAGGATGAATTCCCGAAATCATCAACAACGGCCTGATAATAGATTTTTGCCGCTTTATAATTCTTCTGTTTTTCATAAAACCGCGCAACTTTATACCTGTTCTCCGCCTCTTTTTCCCTCAGGCCCCGAACCTGCTGCTTGGCCTCTAGAGACAATTCCGCTTCCGGATAATCCTTAACAAACTCGTTAAATTCTTCGATGGCTGCCTGCGTGACCTTCTGGTCATACTCGGCACCAGTCGATCTTTCCGCATCGGTTACGGCGATCTGATATTTCGCGGCTTTCGCCCATTCGTTATCCGGATAATCATTGACGACTTTTTCAAATTCATCCCGGGCTTCCTGATACAGGCGTTTTTCCAGTAAATATAAACCGATCTTGTACTGGGCCGGTGCCGCGAGATCTCCGTAGGGAGCGTTTTTGATCACCGTTTTAAAGACGTCAACGACGTTATACTCATTTCCCGAGAACGCGCTGATAAAACTGCTCCCCCTGCTCTCGCCTTCCAAAAGCCTTAAGCCGATATCATATTGTTTCCCGACAATGTCCGCCGAAAGTTCGCTAAAAGGATATTTATCGACGACAACCTGGTATTCCTTAAACGCGCGGTAAAGCGCTCCCTGGTCTTCAAAACACTTCCCTATCGTAAATTGGGCGTCAGGCGCCTGACATGCGCGCGGATAGGTTTTAAGAAGCTTTTCAAATTCCTGGATCGCCTTTTTGTATTCTCCCGCTTCATAGAACTCAAGGCCTACTTCCAGCTGTTCCTGCGGCGTATCTTTAACCGCGTATTTAGGATTGACCCATTTATTTGTTTCGGGAGTCCAAACCCAAAAAGCGGTATTCTTAGGTAGGTAGACAGAGGCATCCTCGCGACTGGCAGAAACCGGCGTCAAATAAGCATTGCTCACGGCAAAATAGGTTATTAATATGAATATTAAAGGAGAGGCTTTTTTTGTCATTTTGTTTAATGTACTACACTCTTCGCTGTTTGTCAATCCTGAGTCTTTTCCAATACAAGATGAG
>JAGLQN010000134.1 GCA_023136835.1 Candidatus Omnitrophota bacterium
AACATTAGGGCAGGCAATATCGATGAATTTTGATTTTGGACCACGTGTTCCCATATTAATCACCGATGATTATATTGTTTTAATATTACTTAAAATATCAGTAGATAAAAGGGTCAATACCTGATTATTCGAGGACGTTTATAGTTCCGCAAACTGCAAGTTCAGGATTTTATGATGCAAGATGGGTAATCTTGAATGATACTACTGGAAATTGGATTAATTCAAAGGAAATGATCCGTATCTTTGAAGTGGAAGAGGGAACTATCGAATTTTTAAGAGTAAGATACGGTTTTTGGCCTTACTGGATTGATCCGTCTTCTTACCAACCAGATTGGAACGCCCTAACTCATGTTGCGTATTTTTCATGGGAGGCAAATGGTGATGGTACGCTGACCGCTCCTGCCGACATAAACAGGTATAATACGGTAAAAAATGTTGCACATCAGAATGGAGTAAAGGTAATAATATGCATTACATGCTTTGATAATGATACCCAGGATAGCATATTTGCAAACCACAAAGATGATTTTACAAATAACATCTTAACCGCAGTGCAAGTATATGGGGCAGATGGGATAAATTTGGATTTTGAATTTCCTAGAGATACAAACATCTACACTCAAACACCGAATTCTGCCTTATTCGAAGAGTTGATGACACTCCTCAATACAAACCTTAAGTCGGCAAATCCGGAATATCATATATCCTTTGATGTATCTGGGGAAGTAGAAGGAGTTTATCTCAACGGGAATCTTGAACAATACATCGATAATGTTTTTCTTATGGGCTATAACTATCATTGGCAGACGGGACCAACCACGGGCCCAGTATCTCCCTACAATGATCCGACCCGGTTTGATATTGTTGATTCAGTTTACATTCTCTTACACAATAACTACCAAAGACAGAAAATAATAGTGGGTGTGCCTTTCTATGGTTATGACTGGCCTGCTACTTCTGACCAGCCAGGAGCGAATACAATAGGCTCTGGTACTGAAGTTCAAATGAAAAATGCTACTGACAATGCTCAGATATATGGAAGACTTTGGGATTCAAACTCTCATACACCCTGGTATAGATACCAGTCTGGTGGAACGTGGCATCAAACTTGGTATGATGATGAAGATTCTCTTAGCTTAAAATTCGATTATGTTAACTCTGAAGACATTGGAGGCATAGGCTTCTGGGCATTGGGTAAAGAAGGAAACAATGCGAATATTTGGAATATAGTAAAAGAGAAGTTCATGACAGGTCGCACAGGCGGTCCAGATGATTTCGGCTACACATTTACCGACAGCAACACACCAGAAGGTCCCGCATACGACTGGATTGAAATTTCAGGAACTGGAACCGAAGTTCTACCGGATTCTGATGATAGCTGGGTAGAAGATATTGGCCTAGGATTCTTTTTCAATTACTATGGAACCGATTATAGTCAATTAGCCATTTCAAACAATGGTCTGTTATTCTCTGGAGGCACCACATGGCAATATATAAACGAGCCAATTACACAAACGCCCGGTGTACATGGATTTATTGCACCATTCTGGGATGACCTTGTTACATGGGGTTCAGCTGGCACAATTTATTACCAGACCATTGGAACATATCCAAACAGGATGTTTGTTGTGGAATGGTACGATAATCAGCACTTCGAAACCTCGACATTAGGGGTGACCTTTGAAGCGATTTTGTACGAGGGTTCCAATAACATACTATTCCAGTACAAGGATGTTGACTTTGGAAATGTGTATTGGGCTGTAGAAGGGGATAATCCACCTTATGACAATGGTGGATCTGCAACAGTTGGTATAGAAGATCCTGCTGGGGACGATGGCTTACAATATTCATTCAACGAGCAGGTCATTGACCCGGGTCTGGCTATCCTCTTCAAGTTCCCACAATTTACAGGGACCAATCTATATCTCTCCAAACAAGCCCCTGCAAGTAAGGATCATGGAAGCGCGATGACGTATACCCTGCACTATCATAATTTCGGAGATACGCCAGCGCAGAACGTTGTGCTTGAAGATACCTTACCTGCTGAAGTCGAATTTATATCGGCTTCAGATGGTGGGAGTTATGATTCAAACGCAAGGAAAGTAACTTGGAATATAGGAAGTGTGACGCCAAGCGGTCATGGTTACGAGACTATATCAGTTAGAATTCCGCAAAGTGTACAGATCGGAACTGTGATCCAGAATGATGCAAGCATAAGCACTTCGAATCTTGAAGTTCGGTACGATGATAATGAAGCACATGCACAGACAACAGTAACAGGTTCAAATCTTCCGCCGGATGTAGGCGTTGAACCAAACAATGGAGGCACTGGCATACCTTCGATTTACTGGACCAATCCGATAACATTCTCATATCACAGTTGCGAGGATGCAACAGGTGTTGATATAAGAATTCAAATAAATGACGGTGGACCTGATATAACAGGTAGCATGACAGGGGGTCCGCCTGATTGGACATATACCACAACATTCTATCCAAGACTCGGTCGTGCCACGATAACCTATACTGTATACGGTTGTGATGTAGATACTGTGAGCTTTGATATTTACATTGACCCAGCAGGCTACATCTACGATGCAGACACTGGCGAGCGCATAGCAGATGCAATAGTCTGGCTGCAGTGGCCTGATGGTGAAGGTGACTGGGTGAATGTTCCGACAGGTGAGGATCCAGCAATAATGCAACTTGATGTGAATCCCCAGATTACAGGTGCAGATGGACAGTATCAATGGGATGTGCTTGAAGGATCTTACCGGGTACACGTGGAAGCTGATGGATACTATCCCGAGGATAGCATTGTAGTAAGTATACCACCTCCTGTCTTCGATCTTCATGTTGGATTAACACCAATACCATCAGAAAATGAGCCCCCTGTCGCAACAGACGACAGCGCCACTACGCTGGAAGATACAGCAGTTGCCATTAATGTTTCAATCAATGACATTGATGTGGACGGCAACCTTGATCCCACGACTGCGAATACCGACTGTACCACTTGTTCCGGACCAGCCCATGGCATGCTTACCAACCACAATAACGGTACGTTCACGTACACGCCTGATCCTGACTACAACGGTCCTGACAGCTTTACCTACGAAATATGCGATACGGAGGGGTTGTGCGATACCGCCATAGTCAACATCGATGTTACGGCTGTGA